>DNPO01000125.1:0-1780 GCA_003501375.1 Candidatus Sumerlaeota bacterium
CCGTCACCAATGGTCAGCAACGTATAGGTTTTGGCCGCCTCGGCAATCTGCATATTATGAAAGAAAACACCAACAACCAGACCGCCCAAAACGTTAATAAACGTAATCACCAAACCCGCCACCGCATCACCACGGACAAACTTGGACGCACCGTCCATCGAACCGTAGAAATCTGCTTCGCGCTCAATGTTTGAGCGTCGTTCGCGCGCCTGGTGCTCATTGATCAGACCAGCATTCAAGTCCGCATCAATAGACATTTGCTTACCGGGCATGGCGTCCAAAGTAAAACGCGCACTCACTTCAGCGATACGGCCCGCGCCCTTGGTAATAACGACAAAGTTAATAATCACAAGAATCAGGAATATGATGGCGCCAACGGTGTACTGACCTTGTACCACGAAGTCGCCAAAGGTAGCAATAATTTTTCCCGCAGCGGCTGACCCCGTGTGGCCCTCCAGTAAAACCCGTCGTGTGGTGGCAATGTTCAGACTCAGGCGGAACAGCGTTACCAGCAGCAGCAACGAGGGAAACACGCTGAAGTCGAGCGGCTTGAGCATATAAATGCCGACAAACAGAATCAGCAGGGCGCTGGCGATGCTGATGGTGAGCAAAAAGTCGATCAGGAACGGCGGAATCGGAACGACCATGATCAACAAAATTCCGATGACGCCAATCGGCAGCAACACATCGCGATTTTGCATCAGCGACGCGACGATGGGATTGGTGGGTTGTTTCAAACTTTGAGTGGCCATAGTTCGGAATCCGAAAATCAGCGGAATTCTTGACACCCGTCGCCGGAAGGCGGCTGTTCTTTTGACATACTATTATTAGAGCACTTCGCGTCTCCTTCGTCAAGGAACGCTTCGTATTCAACTGATTCTAAACATCTTATAAAAATTGCAGGATTGCAGCCCTCAGGCAGCCCGCCAAAAACCCGACGTTTTAAGCCTTCCCATCGTGCGGGGAAGCGCTGCTAAAAGGAAGGAACGCAGCTTTCTTGCCAAGATGAGAAGTAGGCAAGTATTGAGTACGAGGCAACAGGCAAAAAAGACAGATTTTCCCCTGCTTGCCTCATGCCTATTGCCTCATGCCGAATATTTTCTCTTTTGTTGCTTGACAGCATCCCCTTTTTCCCGGTATAAAAACTCCGCGCTGCGCCGAAGTGGCGGAATGGCAGACGCAGAGGACTCAAAATCCTCCGTGGGCAACCACGTGTGGGTTCGACTCCCACCTTCGGCACCAAAATTAAAACGCCCCAGAAAGACGAACGTGTCTTTCAGGGGCGTTTTTTTTATTGTAACTATAAAGAGGTACATTTTGCTTCCGCTACGGTTTGGGGAATGGATACCCCATTGCTTTTTGTCGCCAATAAATTTCCGGAGGCCCAGCGTTCCTGCCCGCTGCAATCAGACCAGTCGCATTTCTATTTTTTCGTCTTGCTCAAGTGCTTCTCCAGAAGGGTCAGAAAACTTTTCACCGAGGGGTCTGGATGCCGCCCACGCAGGCTAAGCAGGTGCAATGGCCGACAAAACGTCAGGTCGGAAACGGGCAACACGCCAAGGCGATGGGCTGCTATTTCAAAAGCAATGGTCAGGTTGGAAACGATTCCAAACCCCATGCCCGCCGCCACGGCTCGCTTGATAGCTTCCGTGCTCCCCAGAGTCATGATGGGTTTGGGGTAAAGGCCCTTACGAGCCAGCGTGCGTTCGACGACGACTCGCGTGCCAGAACCCAACTCTCGAAAAATAAGCGGCTGTTTGCAAAGTTCTTTCGCCGTGAT
>DNPO01000125.1:2203-6688 GCA_003501375.1 Candidatus Sumerlaeota bacterium
TCGGTGTTGCCTATTTCCAAATCCAGATCAATGTCCGGGTGCAAATTTCGGTACAGCCCAAACAAGGTTGGAAGTAAATAGATGCCGATGGTCGTGCTGGCTCCGACCGCGAGCCGTCCGCGACGCAGCCCCTGCAATTCGTTCAGGGCACGTTCCGCCTCGGATTCCAAAGTGAAAATCCGGTGCGCATAGGAATCCAATAATTCACCGGCTTGGGTGAGTGCCAAGCGTTTTTGAGAACGATCCACCAAGGGCATGCCGACCCAGTTTTCCAGTTCCCGCACCTGTTTAGAAACCGCAGGCTGGGTGATGCGCAAGCGTTCTGCCCCCCGACTAAAACCTCCTTCTTGCGCTACCGCGTGAAAAACGGCGAGGTGGTTCAGGTTCATGTGGTATTCCTTTTTGTTATGGTATCCATGATTATTATATATTATCCTTATGCTGTCAATCCCGATATGCTGGCTTCCGACATAGACGAACGCCCTGAGGCGTTCTCGTATTCTTTCCCGGAGGAAGCATCATGCAGAAGAGCGGTAGCGCGTTAGAGAATAAGGCAGAAGGCGAAAAGGAAACGGGGAGAGCGCCGTTGCATCGCGTGCAGCAGGCGGCTTTTTTCCTGCTAGTATTTCTTTGCTTGACTCGGTTTTTTACCCCGCCGTTAGCGTTGGCTTGCGGGGCTATTTTTGTCCTGATTTTTGAAAATCCTTTCCCAGACCACAGCAAGCGGGTATCGAAAGTATTGCTCCAGATATGCGTTGTGTTTCTGGGGTTTCAGATGAACTTTGCGGAACTGGTTCGAGTGGGCGTCAGCGGTTGGATATTCGCTTCCTTTAGCATCGCCTTCACGCTGGGGCTGGGGCTGCTGATTGGTCGCGGATTGCGTTTGCAAGGCAAAACCTCGTTGCTTATTTCTTCGGGCACGGCGATCTGCGGCGGTTCCGCGATTGCAGCGGTGGGTTCCGTTATCGGGGCGAACGGCGCTCAAATGTCAATGGCGCTGGGCACGGTTTTCATGCTCAATGCCGTGGCGCTGTACCTTTTTCCGGCGATTGGGCACCTATTGCATCTATCGCAGGACCAGTTTGGACTTTGGGCGGGCATTGCGATTCACGACATTTCCTCAGTCGTCGGAGCGGCCTCATTTTATGGAGACCGGGCGCTGGAAGTTGCCACAGCGGTTAAACTTTCCCGCACCCTCTGGATCGTTCCGGTCTCGCTGCTGGTGGCGGTCGTTCTGCGCGCCCGGCATGCTGCGAACGGAACGGTTTGCAACAAATCCAAAATTCAGATACCTTATTTCATCGGATTTTTTGTCCTGGCTTCTTTCGCCCGCCAATGGATTCCGGGCATGGAGCAGATGGCGCCGACAATTGGGCATATTGCCAAGTTAGGTTTGACCGTTACCCTTTTCCTGGTTGGAACAGGGCTGTCTCGCGCCACCTTGCGCGCAGCGGGTTGGAAGTCGCTGCTGCAAGGCGTCACCCTCTGGATTTTTATCAGCGGTATTTCCCTTGTCGCGATTTTGTACCTGTAAGAACGCAGGGGAGCGCAATTTTTTCACCTACTTAGTCAAGCAGTGAATGTAGTTGCAAAAAAGGCGCGTTCCAGTGAAAACTTCGCTGGGACGCGCCTTGTCTAACACTCACGGTTTAACACGCCCCGTGTAATTTCCGCAGGGTTTGGGTTGCCGCAACCATGTTGGTCAGTGACGCCAGCGTTTCCGGCCAGGCGCGGGTTTTTAAGCCGCAATCCGGGTTTACCCAGAGCCGCTCCTTGGTAATGTGCAACAGGGCGTTTTGGAGCAAGCGCAAAATTTCCGATTCAGACGGCACGCGGGGACTGTGAATGTCGTACACGCCTGGCCCGATCTCGTTCGGATAGTCGAATTGCTGGAATGCTTCCAATAATTCCATCTTGCTGCGGCTGGCTTCAATGCTGATAACGTCCGCGTCCATCTCGGCGATAGAGCGAATGATTTTGTTGAATTCGCTATAGCACATGTGCGAGTGAATCTGCGTCTTATCTTCCACTCCCGAAGAGGTCAGACGGAACGCATCCACCGCCCAGCGCAAATAAGCGGCAGCATCTGCCTGGCGAATCGGCATGCCTTCGCTCAACGCGGCTTCGTCGATTTGGATGATACGAATGCCTGATTTTTCCAAATCCACAACCTCGTCACGAATTGCCAGACCGATTTGTTTGCAGACTTCGGAGCGGTGCATGTCGTCGCGGACGAAACTCCAGCACAGAATCGTTACCGGGCCGGTGAGCATACCTTTCATCGGCTTTTTCGTAAGCGATTGCGCATAAGTGATCCATCCAACGGTCATGGGAATGCGCCGCGCAACATCGCCATAAATGACCGGCGGTTTCACGCAGCGGCTGCCGTAACTTTGCACCCAGCCGTTTTCGGTGAAGCAAAAACCATCCAGTTGTTGGCCGAAATATTCCACCATGTCGTTGCGCTCGGCCTCGCCATGTACCAGAACATCCAGCCCCAGGTCTTCCTGGATTTTAATGGTTTTGCGGATTTCATTTTTCAGGAAATCCTCGTACGTTTCCGCTGTCATCTCGCCTTTGCGGAATTGCTGACGGGCATTGCGGATTTCTGAAGTTTGCGGAAAAGAACCGATGGTGGTTGTGGGAAACAGCGGCAAATCCAGCCATGCCTGCGCCTGTTTGCGCACCGGGTATGCGCTCTTGCGTTGCAGCATTTGCGGCGTTACACCCGCGCTGCGCTTGCGCACGTCTTCGCGCTTTGTCTTGGGGCTGGCGCGGCGGCTGGTCATGGCAATTGCGTTCTCTTTCAACTCTGCCGCGCAGCCCTTTCCGGTTAAGACATCGCCCAAGACGGTTATTTCCCGGCATTTTTGCACAGCGAACGCCATCCAACTTTTCAGTTCGGGGGCCAGTTTTTTCTCGTATGCCAAGTCAACCGGCGCATGCAAAAGAGAACAGGCGGAACCGACCATCAGGCGATCCAACCCAATGCGGCTCGCTACCATGCGCAAGGTTTCCAACGCCTGGGCCAAATCCGTTTTCCAAATGTTGCGCCCGTCCACCAAACCAACCGACAACGTCATGGTTTGCGGCAGACGCTCCAGCACGCCCTCCAGCGCATCTTTGCCGCGCACGAGGTCGAGGTGCAATCCCGCGCACCCGGACGCCAAGGCCAGATTCAGATTTTCATCCAGCCGTTCAAAGTAAGTGGTCAGTAATAATTTTGCTTTGCCAGCGGCTTTATTTAACGCGGCATAAGTGGCTGCAAACCCCGCCTGCGCTTCCGGCGACATGTCTGCGCAAAGAATCGGTTCGTCTATTTGAATCCACTCGCACAAACTGCCCAGTTCAGAAAGAACCGTCGCGTAAATCGCCGTGATTTCTTCCAGCCGTTCCCACCGGTTGGCCCCGTCGAGGTCTTTGGCCAATGATAAATAAGTAATCGGCCCCACTAAAGCGGGTTTCGGCTTGTAGCCGAGTTCGATTGCCTTTTTCGTATCCTCGATAATTGTTTTGGAAGAAAGCGAAAGGCGCAGGGAGGGCGTAAATTCCGGGACGATGTAGTGGTAATTCGTATTGAACCACTTGGTCATTTCCATTGCGGCGACATTGTTTTTCGCATCGCCACGCGCCATTTTAAAATACAAATCCAGATCAATGCCGGATGCGCTTTGCTCGAAACGCTCCGGGACAGCGCCCAACAGAGCCGTGGTGTCGAGCATGTGGTCGTACAGCGAAAAATCACCGGTCGCCACGAGCGACAGTCCCGCGTCCTTTTGCACCTGCCAATGCCGCTTCTTCAGTAACTCGCAAGTGGCGATGAGTTCCTGAGCGGGAATCGCGCCGATCCAGTAGCCCTCTAACGCCTTCTTCAGTTCCCGATTCACGCCGAACCGGGGAAAACCTAACACATGTGTTTGCATCATCTACTCCTTTGGGGATGGTAAGGAGCAACAACATGCCAGGCAAAAAACGGGGAAATAAAAGAAATCCCCTCCGCATGGCGCAACTTCGCCGTCCAGATGGATATCTCTTTCACATGCCTGTCAAATCGCGAGACAGTCGTGCTCCGTGCGATCAGGGCGTCTCCTGGCTTCTGACCCCATTGCGCCTGGCCTTCCCACCATAAAAATGGCAGTGACTTCAGCGGGTGTTTGTCAGTTACAGTGGCGCGTCCGCGACGGATTCTCACCGTCTTCCGTTTCCTGCCGCACTACGGACGCAATCTAACATCGGCAACCGCAAGCGTCAATTGGAAATTCAGTCGGCCTCCCGAGTAGCGATTCTGCAAATTCGACGGTTATGCTGGGGAAATTATTTTTTGGTATTTCTCTTGAGGGTTGGTTTATTTTTCTCCATCCGTACAATTTTTGCCTCGGCCTGGATTTTTTCGGACAGAGATAGCCCTTCTTTTTCCACGTATTCCTGTTTCAGCAATTCCACGGCATCGTCGTCCGTTATGGGGAGGAATTTGATAATATGGAC
>DNPO01000097.1 GCA_003501375.1 Candidatus Sumerlaeota bacterium
AGTAGTGCCATGCGCACCTTCCTGATGAAAAATGTCTACCGACACCCTCACGTTGTGCGCATGGTTTCCAAAGGAGAGCGTTTTCTGGAGCGCCTCTTTGAACTTTACCGTTCCAACCCACGCGAACTGCCGCTACATTACCAGGCGCGAATTGCAGAGCAGGGATTGGAGCGCGTCATCGCTGACTATATTTCCGGCATGACCGACCACTATTGTTTGGAAGAATACAAACGGGCATTTTTGCCGCTGTAGCACGTTATGCGCGATATTACGACGGTCGCCCCCCCCGCCGCCTCATTTGTGTGCAGACGGTCACGAGATGGTGTCCTGTATTTTTAAAATGCAACCATGCAAAGGGTGCATCCGACTGCAAAAACCCAATGACATCGGACTTGCGTTTTCACATGCTCTGCTCCATAGTGAAAATGTGTAGCGTTGGAGAAAATTGGATTCCAAACGCATGTCCATCGGTGTTATTTCCGGGTAAAAAAGTTTCTATCGAACTGATCTATTATGCAAATTCGTCTCTTCTCCTTCTCTCTCCCATTCCTCTTATTGCTGCTGTTTATTGTGCTGGGCACGGGATGCAGTGAACTCCCCGAGTTAGACCCCTTGGCCCGCTTCCACGAAACGTCAGATGAAAAAATGGTAGAACAAGGATTCGACCTTTGCGACCTGACCTCCGCCTCATTGCAAATCACTCGCGACTTGCTGACAGCACCCGCACTTGTAGCTGCTAAAAATCCGGCAACCATACTGATTGACGCCGAACATGTGCAGTGGGAAGCGGGTGCTACGGGAAGCAAGACGAAAGCGTCCAAGCGCTTGTGCGTGCAGCTAAACGCAGCAGCAAATGGCAAAATTTATTTCATATCCCGCCAGTATGTGCGCATGTGTGAAGAACAAAAACGCTTGGGAAATGGCGAGCCGCCTACCGCGACAGACAACGCGGGAGAGCACGTTGCGTTTCGACTGTCTGGCCGAGTCGGAATGCTGAAAACAGCCGAGCATCCTGCGGCATATCACTTGGAGTTGGAACTAGTCGATTTAAAAACGGGAGCCAATACCTGGGCAGGCAAATATGAGGTATACCATGCGTCCAATGCAAACTCCTCTGTACACCCTTAAATCAGTTGGTGTTTTTACGCTGGGGGGCCTACTCTTGTTGTGCGGTTGCCGCGCGAAGCAGGCCGACACGTACCTTCAACCCGGTAGCGGCAAGGAAAATAAAGCCGCGACAGTGGCTCGCCCTGCGACCAATGCCACGACCGCAACGCTAGAAACAACCGCAAAAGCAGATTATGACAAAAGCCTCGACGCTTGGGTGCAGCAAAGCAAAGGAATGCCGTCTGACAACAAGGCGGTGAGCAGCCAATCTGTTGTTTCTTCCCCGGCCAGCGACACGGCAGGCAAAGAAAACAAAAAAGATAATTCTGATAAGGCGCTGGATAGTTGGGTACAAAATACCAAAGGCGCTAATGAACAAACCGTAGTTAAATCGGAAGAAAAACCGGCGGTCAAACCAACAGAAACACCTGCCCCGATTGATGAGAAAAAAGCAGCCCTGGATGCAGCGGTCAAGGGAAAAAAAGCAAAGGCCGCTTTGGAAAAAAGCATGCAAGCTGCTGCTGCAGAAAGAAAAGCCAAAGAGCGGGAAGAACTAAGAAAAACAAAAGAGGCTGAATTGTTGGACAAGTCAAAGCCGCAGCCGGTGTACAACATCAAAATGAACACCGTCAAAATGGTGGATAAAAAGTTGGGCAAACTCATCGCCATGGTGACAAATGCGGCCAAGTTTAATCCGGCAAGACAGTTGGCGGTGTATGTGGTTTTCCGAAATTTTTCAGACAAAACGATTCTTATCGAAGGACAACTGCGCTTTTATGATGGAACCCAAAGACCCTTCGGCGAACCCACCAAGTGGAAGCAAATATTTATCGAACCGCACACCACGGTGATGTGGGAAGACTGCTCCATTGAGCCAATTTTTAAGGAGGGATACGATCACGAAATGAAATCAGACCCCGAGAACAGCAAACCACGCATTGCGGCCTACTACACGGGTGAGTTCCGCTTTGGGGAAGAAAAAATAGAAGACTGATACCCCATGTTTTGTTTTTGTAAGCCCTTGCGCCTCTGCGGCGTCACGCCCCAATATCTTGATGCTCGGTGCGGTGGATGATTTCGTTTTGCAATCCCTCGGTGAGGTTAATGAAATAATCGCTGTACCCCGCCACACGTACAATCAAGTCGCGATATTTTTCCGGCTCCTGCTGGGCGGACCGTAACGTATCCGCGCTTACCACGTTGAATTGAATGTGGTGCCCGTCCATACGGAAGTAAGAACGAATCAACTGTGCGAGTTTTGTAATACCCGCCTCGTCTTCCAGCAGATGCGGCGTGAACTTTTGATTGAGTAACGTACCGCCGGTTCGCAGATGGTCGAGTTTCGCGGCGGACTTGATAACCGAGGTTGGGCCGTTGCGATCCGCGCCTTGCACGGGCGAGATGCCTTCGGAAAGCGTGTCGCCTGCCAGACGCCCATCCGGTGTTGCGCCGGTTACACTGCCGAAATACACATGCACTGTGGTGGGCAGCATGTTGATACGGTGAACGCCATCACGCGTGTTGGGACGACCGTTGATTGCATTGTAATACGCATCAAACACGCGGCGCATGATATCATCCGCGCGATCATCGTCGTTGCCATACTTGGGTGCTTCGTCCAGACAACGTTTACGCAACGCTTCATAACCATTGAAGTTGCATTTGAGTGCTGCGAGCATTTCTTCCATCGTAACATATTTTGTTTCGTACACATTATACCAGATGGAAGCGAGTGCATCCGTGATGCTGCCAATGCCCAC
>DNPO01000214.1 GCA_003501375.1 Candidatus Sumerlaeota bacterium
TTGCACCATGACTATTCTCCCACCTTAGATTCAGCCAATACTTCATCCAGATCGACTTCCAATCCCGCGAGCGCAACCACCGCACGCTTCCCCTGCATTTCCAGAACCGACGGCGGAGCATATCGTCCAGATGCCGCATCGAAAAGGTAAACGCTCACCAACTTCGTTTGCAAATCCACAATCCAGTATTCCCGCACCCCATATTTTTCATATACCCCAAGTTTGACCGTTTTATCCCGCGCCGAGGTGGAAGGTGACGTAATCTCCACGATAAAATCCGGAGCGCCCTTGCAACCGCGTTCATCAATTTTCTTCGGGTCGCACACAACAACAATATCCGGCTGTAAAATATCACGCACCTCTTCATCCGGCGTGCCGGGTTCACAAAAACGCACATCAAACGGCGCAATAAACGCCTCACACTTGTGGCCACGCAAAAGCCCACGCAATTGCGTCCCGATTTCCAACACCACCCGCTGGTGCGTCGTGGTCGGCGCGGGCGTCATACAAAATGCCTCGCCATTGACCAGTTCCCACCGCTCCGCATCCGACCATTGCAAATAGTCAGCATACGTAAAACGGGGTGGTTCGTATTGCGCGGATTGCACCATGACTATTCTCCCACCTGCGACTCAGCCAACACTTCATCCAGATCGATTTCCAACCCCGGCAACGTCGCCACGGCACGTCGCCCTTCCAAAGCGCTGGCTGGCGCAGGCACAAACTTCTGCGTTGTTTCATCCAGCAAAAAAGTCCACAAGATTTTATCCACCGGATGGATCACCCAATATTCCCGCACGCCATGCTTTTCATAAAGCGCAGTTTTCTCAATCAAATCCCGCTGCCCGGACTTCGGCGAAATAATTTCAATAATAAAATCCGGAGCGCCCTTGCAACCGCGCTCGTCCAATTTTTTTGAATCACACACCACCGCAATGTCCGGCTGCACCACAGTCAGCAGGTCTTGCTCCTGTGCGACGAATTCGCTGAACCGCACGTCAAACGGTGCAGAAAAAACACGGCAGGGCTTTCCCTTAAGAAAATTCCAAAGAATCGCAACAAGCGCGACAGCAATTCCCTGATGTTTAGTCGTTGGCGCAGGGGCCATGTTATACGGAACGCCATCAATCAATTCCCAGCGTTCATCCTCCGGCCACGTCAGATAGTCGGCATAGGTATACTTTTGATTGTCGTGCTGCACTGATTGCGCCATGCCCTATTCCCCCCCCTTCGGTTCCGCCATAACTTTATCCAAATCAATTTCCAGTCCGGGCAAAGTTGCCACCGCACGCTTCCCCCGCATATCCAGCAAATCCGGCGCACCAAACTTTTGCGTCGGGACATCAAACAAATAAACGCTCAGAATCCGATCCCCCGGATGAACCACCCAGTATTCCCGAACGCCATATCGCTGATAAAGCTCACGCTTCTTAATTAAATCTCGTTGCACGGAGGAAGGCGAAATAATTTCAATGATAAAATCCGGTGCGCCCTTGCACCCACGCTCGTCCAATTTTTTCGAGTCGCAAACCACCGTGATATCCGGTTGTACCACGGTCTGCACGTTCTCATTTTGCGCATCCGGTTCCGCAAAGCGCACATCAAAGGGCGCAGAAAAAACCTGACAAGACTTCCCTTCAAGAAAATTCCAAATTTGCGCCCCCAACGACATGGAAATTCGCTGGTGTTGCGTCATAGGCCCGGGGGACATGCAATACGGCTCACCATCAATCAATTCCCAGCGTTCATCCTCCGGCCACGTCAAATAATCGGCATAGGTATACTTTTGATTGTCGTGTTGAATGGACTGCGCCATTTCATTTCTCCGTGCGGTCAAAACAACGTCCTCCCGAAGCAACCTAATACCCCGGAAAAACCCAATCTGTATTGTAGCAATGCCCTGCGGTAAACGCAAGCGCCCCTGCGGGATATTTTGGAGAAAATCCGTCGTCTTTACCGTCGCCCGTCGTACCAGATATGGCACGATTTTGGATCGCCACACGTTCGTTTCGGCGCAACCAGCATGCGGAAGAAAAGCCACAACACTTCGCGCAAGGTATACAGTTCCGCCTTGCGATCTGACGTCAGCAACGGATGTCGCTTCAGCACAACAAAGCGCAATTTTAAAGGACACGCGATCCGTTTTAACCGACGACAGAAGCCGACATCTTCGGAGGCATAAATCTTTTCGTCAAACCCGCCCGCTCTCCAAAACAAGTCCTGCCGACAGTAAATATATGATCCCGCAGCCAACCGTGCCGTGCGCGAAATCGTATTCCACAAAGCCGCGCTCACGCGAATGCTAAACTTGGCTCCTTTGGGAAAACGAATCAATGACCCGCCACCCGCCACATTGCCGCGTTGGATTGCCGCAACCGTACCGGCTAACAACTCCGCCGACAACAACGAGTCGGCATCCAGAAAAATAAACCACTCGCCCTGCGCTTCAGCCGCGCCCCGATTCCGCGCCCGCGCAATCTGGTTCACCGCCTCAAACACCACGCGCGCGCCTTCGCTGCGAGCCAGTTCCGCCGTGCGATCGGTTGAATTATTGTCCACCACCACAACTTCGTAGTCAAACGACTGCGTAGCGGCCACTTTTTCAAATGCAGCCCGCACGGAACGCAGGCATTCGACAATGCACTTTTCCTCGTTAAAGGCGGGGATAATCAATGAGATGAACAACATTTTTTCTTCTCCGCCCATCCCTTGCACCGCACTTAATGACTTGTTTTATATTCTTGAAAGTGACAGGCGTTCAAACGCCGATATACATCATCAATATTATTTTCGCGCGAAAGAATCGCTCCTCGAAGAAAGTTCCCCCCACATACATGCCCAAAAAAAGCGCGGACAGTTCCCCTGCTATCCTTCACAACAACCGTCCCGCCGAACATGGAAGAATGACTGTCCTTGCAAATACCGAATACCCATTCTCCGTTCTCGAATGTTTTGACAACAACAGAAGGATACGTTTTTTGCGCTTGTCGAGGAGTAGAAATGTTAGAAAAGTTTCGCATCCATTTTTTAGCGGATAATCTTGATCCTTCTCCCATTGGAGGAAAGATGAGAACAATAAAAAAAAGCACCAAAACAACTGGTAACCCCAAAATCCAGAGAGGTTTATATTTCAACAGAGATTGCAGCCGGTTTTTTAGTATCATTTGATACATATGTTCTACTTCCCGGCCTGCTCCTTCAAAATATCCAGCAAATACGCCCCATACCCGCTCTTCTCCAGTGGTTTGGCCAGTTTCTCCAATCGCGCCGCATCAATGAATCCCATGCGATATGCAATTTCCTCCGGTGCGCACACCTTCAGTCCCTGCCGCTGCTCCATCGTCTGAATATAGTTCGACGCCTGCAAAAGCGACTCATGCGTCCCCGTATCCAACCAGGCAAAACCACGCGTCAACTGAATCACGTTTAGTTTTCCATTTTCCATATACCGCTTGTTGACATCTGTGATCTCCAGTTCGCCACGCGCCGATGGCTTCAAACTCGCCGCAATATCACACACCTCGCTATCGTAAAAATATAAGCCGGTCACTGCCATGCGTGACTTCGGAACAGCGGGTTTTTCCTCCAGGCTCAACGCCAGGCCATCAGGATCAATTTCCACCACGCCATACCGCTCCGGGTCTTTTACGCGATAGGCAAAAATAGTCGCACCCGCTTGCTGGCTGCCTGCACCAATCAAGTAGTCCTGCAAACCATGTCCATAGAAAATATTATCGCCCAGAATCAACGTGCAGGGCGAACCGTTCAAAAACTTGCGCCCAATGACAAACGCCTGCGCAATTCCATTGGGTTCTGGCTGAACTTCATAAACCAATTGGATTCCCCACTGCGAACCATTGCCCAGCAATTTTTTGAACTGCGGCTGGTCGTCCGGCGTGGTAATAATCAGGATTTCACGAATACCCGCGAGCATCAATACACCAAGCGGATAATAGATCATCGGCTTGTCATAAATCGGCATAATCTGCTTGCTCAACACCAAAGTGAGAGGGTGCAGGCGCGTTCCAGCGCCTCCCGCCAAAATGATGCCCTTGCGTGCCATGACAACGCTCCTTTGATCTATTTATAGATTTTGTAGACGCTGACGCCCTGATAATAATGTTTTAAAATAAACAAATAATCCTTGCCCTGTTTGGCCAAAGCCGACGCGCCCATCTGGCAAAGCCCCACCGCGTGCCCGCGTCCCGCACCACGAATATCCACCCGAATCAGGCGTTTGGATTTCTTCTCCCGGTCACAGGAAAGTGAAAAGAAACTGCTCGGAATATCACCCAACCCTCTGCGGATTTCGCTGTCATGCGAAAGCACAATCGGCTTCCCCGGGTTAACGTCCAGCGTTACCTCGGCCGCCAAACCGGAAGGGGTACGCTTCGTCACCCGAATATTCGTAACCTCTTCCACCTGCGGATACGTTTCTTTCACCACCTTGGTCAACTGCTCCGCCGTGTAACCACGCGACCAACGGAATGCATCCTTCGATTCCTGGTCGGCGTTGCTGCCCGGATTGCACAAAACCCCGGACTTCTCATGCGTCCAGGTTTCCACCTCATCCGGGTCCTCTGCAAAATTGGGAACCTTCCGTCCAGAGAGTGAATCTACATGCCGCGTCAGATATGCCTTGGGTGATGCGCTGGGCCAGGCATCTTCCATGCTCGCAATAATCCCCCCGCAGCAATGCGAATACACCGCGTCAATCACGTGGTTTTCGTAAACGCACACCTGTCCCCACGTTGCATCCACCGCCGCATTCGTCTCCGGCAATTCGCACAGCGCGCCTTGGTAAACCTGCGAAGTTTGCGTGTTCGATACATCAAAGAACCAGTTAGACGCGTAGTTGTTGCGAATCATTGCAATCACCACCGAACGCGAAATCACCGCCTGCGTCTTTAGCATTTCAAATGGAGCGCCTGCACCGATTTCCGCTGGCAACACCCCGTATAAATAATCCTCCAGAAAAACACGGTTCACCAACAGCAGATGCCCACGCTCATTCCCGCGCACTTCCATCAAGCCACGATAGGCATTTGTTTTGATCCACGCCTGCTTATTTGCCCAGGCGGTGTCAGTTGTTTTGATCGCATCCGCACGAATCAAGCCCGCGGAATCTTTTAGCCGCACGCCCAAATACCCTGTCCCTGCGACCAGCACCGCTCCGGTTTCAGTCTGAATTTCAATGCGTGTTTCCGACAATCCGATAGGCGCTTTCAGCAATCGCGCTGGAGCAATCCGTTCCGCCTTTTCACGCTGCGCTTCTGCCGCATCTTCTGAAGCAAAGGGCCCCGCCAATACCGTCCACACTGGCATCGGTGGCATCTCACCACTGGGCAACGGCGCATGCTCCTGCGTAGGGTCGGGCAGCACTACTACGGGTAGTCCCGACTTATCCCGAGCGCTCGCCGCTAACGCATCCGCACTGGCCCGGTCAGGGTACTCAAACATGCCCACACGCAGATACCAAACCACCTGAATCGGTTTTTGCTCGGTTGCCACCACGCGCAACGGCGTATCCGCTTTGCCGTGGTACAGAATTTTTCCGTCGCGATCATGTACCAAAAAATCGCTGTGCGGAATCAATCGCGCCGCATCAATGTTTTGCGCCAGCGCTACCCGCATAAAATATTGTCGAATTTGCAAATGCCAAAAATCACTCGCCAAGTCTAAGGACCAAGCAGGGAACACACCCAGTGTGCAAAAAAACAGGGAGAGAATGATAGAACGTAGTTTCACAAAACCTCGCATCTTGACGCATTTTAGGCCACGACTTTTAATTCTTCTTTACCAACTTCACGCGCACAAAATCGCCCGGTGCAACCGACGCACCCACCGCAGGTGACTGTTCCGAAACCACCCCATCCATTGCACCACCTGCCGTATCGCCAATTTGCACTCCCAGCGGAGCCAATTTTTCATTTGCCTCCGTCACCGTCATATCCTTGATGGACGGCATCAGCGCCTTCATTCCACTCGCTCCGGCGCTTACCAGCAGATTCACACGCGTCTGCCTCTCCACCTGCGCGCTCGCTGGCGGGTCTTGCCCAATCACCACGCCATTTTTCTCTGGCGAGACAACGAAGGTCTTTGCCCCCTCCAGCAGCCCGGCATCGCGCAGCAGAATTCCCGCTTCCAGATAATTTTTCCCCAGAACATCCGGGCAGGCCGCCAACTTGCTCCCCAGGCTTACCCGCACCCGCACCACCGTCCCCGCCTTCACGCGGTTTTCCGGCTGCGGATTCTGCGCAACAATCTCATCCTTCTCCACCAAGTTGCTGGAGTCAAACCCCTCTATCTTTAATGAAAGGTCCGTCTTGGTATCCAACAATATTTTAGCGGCTTCCGCCACGGTTTTCCCCGCGACATTTGGCACCACTATCTCCTGCCCGCGGATATAGCGCTGCACCAACAGATAACTTCCCGCTGCCGCCAGGCAAAAAATCAACGTACTGAAAAAGAGTGTTTGCAGCACTTCAAAGAAAAAATAGAAAAACCGCAGGATCAAATCCACAATGCAACCGCGCTGACGCGGTGGTGGAATCACATACGGCAAATCGGAATCGGTTGACTCCTCAGCAGCAGGGGCAACAGGAGGGGTGGGTGATTTTGGGAAAAAAATAGAAGTGCGACGAGCCATGCGAGACACAAATCTCCTTAGTCTTGCCCGGTGGGCAAGTCTGTAAAGGATAAAAAATTCTTCGCAACATGTAAAGCTGGAAAGTGAAAGAAGACTGCACCAGAAAAAAACAGGTAATCAGCCAAGATGGCAAAGGGAAAGAGAAATAATTCTCAGTTTGGAGTGTTAATTCAGTATAGACTCATTATATTCGTATGGGATTTCAGCACCAACGGCGGTTTTTTTGCTGGAACATCTGGCCGCAATTTCCGCCCCGCGCAATTACAAAGCGCCCCCGGCACTTGGCTTACAAAAAAGTACACGCGTTGAATAAGGTACTGCCTTCTCTTGTGTGACAAAGGTTTTGTGCTTGACTTTCCAGGGCAGGAACGTTGTACTGAACAGGCTTGCGCTGGTGTTGCAAGCCCACTTTTACAGGATGTTGGCTTCCCATGACCTCTGTGCTCACTGGATTCGTTCCCGTTTTCAAACGCGAAACCGCTCAATATTTCAAGTCGCCTGGGATGTATGTCGCCCTGGCATTTTTTCTCCTGCTTTCCGGTGCGATGTTTACCGGAATTCTCGGTGACTTTTCCGATCTTTGCCTCCAAGTCACCAAGGGAGATAAGACGATTACGGATACCGATGCCCCGCTCAACTTGACCGTGCGCGTCGTGTCCGAACTTTTTGGTTTGTTCAACTTCTTGCTGCTGCTGCTGGCGCCCATGCTGACCATGCGCTTGGTCGCGGAGGAAAAACGCGCGGGATCGTTGGAACTGCTGGTTTCTACCCCGTTGCAGACGATTGATATTTTACTCGGGAAATTTTTTGCCGCGCTGTTTGTCGGCTTCCTGACCATTCTGGCGCTGGCCACTTACCCGGCGATTTTGTACCTGTGCAAGGGGCATCCTGAACTTTCCGTGGTGCTCTCCAGTTACATCGGGCTGTTTTTATTGATGGCTGCTTACACCGCGTTTGGTTTGTTCGCCTCCTGCCTGACCGACAGCCAGATCACGGCGGGAGTGGTTTCCTTCGCCGGATTGCTGCTGTTGTTGGTACTGAACGTTTTGGTCAAGCAAGGCGCGATTGGCTCCGTTGCCGCAGCGCTTTCCATCAGTCGCCATTCGGAAGCGTTTACTAAGGGCGTGGTTTCGATTACCGACGCGGTTTACTTCGTTCTCTTTGTCGTGTTCTTCCTTTTTCTGTCCGTGCAGGCTCTCGACGCGCGGAAGTATAAGGGATAAGCAAAGCATCCCGCATTTTTCATTCATAGTTCTACCCAAAGGACGGTTGAATAAAAATGTCAACGTTGGCCCTTTACTTGGCGGTTACGCTGTTATTGCTACCTTCCAGATCTGCGTTGGATATTGATTTCAAAGTATCTGCCCTGCCGGAAATTCAGAAATCCGCCACGGCGGATAACGCGGAAGCCCAATATCAAATGGGAATTTGCTATGATCAGGGGTATGGTGTTCGCAAGGACTTTGCTCAAGCCGTGAAATGGTACACCCGCGCTGCCGAACAAGGACACGCTGATGCGCAATGTGCTTTAGGACTATGTCACGCAAATGGCAAAGGTGTTTCCTCAGACTTAGTGAAAGCCTACATGTGGCTCAGCCTCTCGGCGGCAGGAAATGTACAAGTGGGGGCGGAACATTGTAAAAGACTTGAGAAAAAAATGAACGCATCGCAAGTAACTGAGGCCAAGCAACTTGTAAAGGCATTTGTCCCGAAGTAAGGAACAACAACAACTAACCACGAAAGACACGAACCACGCGAAAACTGCTTTTGACGTTTTCGCGTGGTTCGTGGTTAATGTTTTTAGTCTTCCGGACGTTCGCTTGCCGGGGCCATTTTCACCAGTTTTGGATCAAACCGCGCGAGAACTTCCACCAGATCGCTTTGCGCCTGCATCACCGTTTCGATGTTTTTATACGCCATCGGCGCTTCGTCGATGCCCGCCGAGAGAAGCGTTACGCCGCGTTCGGCCAGTACCTTGCGCAGGTCATGCCCGGTGAATTGGTTCTTGGCTGCCTTGCGGCTCATCTGCCGTCCCGCCCCGTGCGACGCGGAGTTGAGTGACGCTTCCACGCCGCGTCCGCGCACGACAAAACCGGGTGTGGCCATCGAGCCGGGAATGATGCCGAGGCAATCCTTGCCCGCTGGTGTTGCGCCTTTGCGGTGAACAATCACCTCGCGTCCATCGTGCTGTTCCTTCCAGGCAAAGTTGTGGTGGTTCTCCACATCCAGCAGCACGTCTGCGCCGAGATTCCGCGCGATGAAGCGGTGGATAATTTCGTGGTTAGCAGCGGCATAGCGCCCCATGAGTTCCATTGCCCGCCAATATTCCTGTCCCTCTTCCGTATCCAGATTCAACCAGGCGAGGTGCGCGAGTTCCTTCGGCAAACCGACATGTTTTCTCATGGCGAGACGGCTGTAATAGGTGGCAATCTCGTTGCCCGTGCCGCGGCTGCCGCTATGGCTGAGCAGCGCAAGGTAGACGCCCGCTTCCAACCCCAGTTCGGGGCGTTCGAGTGTGAGGGTGCCGAATTCCACAAAGTGGTTGCCGCTGCCGCTGGTGCCGAG
>DNPO01000076.1:0-396 GCA_003501375.1 Candidatus Sumerlaeota bacterium
CCGCTACTTCCCCGATCCCGACCTGGTTTCGGTGGAGATCGACAGCGAGTGGTTGGAGCGCGTCCGCGCTACGCTGCCCGAACTGCCCGCTGCTAAAAAGAAACGTTTTATTGAGTCGTACGGACTGCCCGAATACGACGCGGAGCAACTGACCGCGACCCGCGCAATGGCGACGTATTACGAGACCGCCGTGCAGGCACATCCGAGCAATCCGAAGGCGATCAGCAACTGGATCATGACCGAGCTCATGCGTGAGTTCAACGAGCGCAACCTGACGGCGGACAAGTCGCCGATCCCGGCAGAATATATGGCCGAAATCGTCAAGATGGTGGACTCCAGCGAGATTTCCGGCAAGATCGGCAAGGACGTTTTCGCCGAGATGATGGCGGCGGTGGA
>DNPO01000076.1:689-6159 GCA_003501375.1 Candidatus Sumerlaeota bacterium
CGCAAAATCGTCGAGGAAAAAGGCTGGAAACAAGTGCGCGACGAAGGCGCTGTTGAGGCGTTTGTCGACCAAGCAATTGCCGCCAACCCCGGCCCGGTGGAAGATTTCCGCTCCGGTAAGGATAAGGCACTCGGCTTCCTCGTCGGCGCTGTCATGAAAGTCAGCAAGGGCAAAGCCAACCCCGACATGGTCAACGCGCTGCTGCGGAAAAAGATTCGCGGGGAATAGGAGAAAGACTTAAAAGCATTTCTCACGCAAAGCCGCCAAGACGCAAAGAACTTCAACAGTGAAAGCCGACAGGATTTACAAGATTAAAACAAGATTAGGTTTTGAAGTTCTTTGCGTCTTGGCGGCTTTGCGTGAGAAAAGGGTTTTTGATGAATTTGACATTCCAAGGAGAACGACCATGACCGTTCACAAAACAAACTATTCGGTTGAACACTCCGGTCCGTTTGAAACGCTTTTGCAGCACGATTTTATGGGCCGTGCGGGCAAATATTTCATTGGCAAGGAATTAGGGCTGACCAGTTGCGAAGTATCGCTGAACCGCGTCCCCGCCGGACGGGGAATGCCGTTTGTACATAGTCATAAAAAGAACGAGGAACTCTACATTGTTCTGCGCGGCAATGGCATTTTTTTTGTGGATGGTGATGAATTCCCGATTCAGGAAGGCAGCCTGATTCGCGTTGCACCGGATGGTGCGCGTGCATTCAAGGCTGGTGATGAGGACTTGTACCTGATCTGCATCCAAGCCGAAGCGGGGAGTCTGACCCAAGCCACCCGCGAAGATGGATACATGGTGAAAACCGCAACTTCATGGTTGCCGCTCCAAGACGATGTAAAATAAGTGTACGGGAAAATATTTGCGGGGGATGGACGCTGACCCGCATGCTCTCCGGTAGTGCCATGCAGATGGCGCGTGGTTTATCTCTAACATAGGCGAGGGCACTGAACATGGGGAAAAACATATTGGTTTTGACTGGCAGCCCCAGAAAAAACGGCAATAGCGACAAATTGGCGGATGCGTTTATTTCCGGCGCTCAACAGGCGGGACATACGACCGTAAAGTACAGTACGGCAGATAAAACCATCAAGGGGTGTATTGATTGTCAGACCTGTTTCAAACATGGAACAGCCTGCTCCATCCCGGATGATTTTAACACCCTCGCGCCACTCATAGAGCAAGCGGATATGCTAGTGCTCGCCACTCCGCTGTATTGTTTTTCGTTTCCCATGCAGTTAAAGGCCGCTATTGACAAATTCTATGCGTTTCTAATTTCACAGACCCCTCTGAAAATTAAGGAGTCTGCCTTGCTCGTCACGGGAGGATCGAAGGACAAAGCGGAGTATGAAGGAATCGTTCAATCTTATCAGTTGATGTCCAAATTTATGCAGTGGACAGACCAGGGGGTCATCGTTGTCATGGGGCTGCATGGTAAAGATGAAATTCTCGCAACGGATGGGCTGTCCCGAGCAGAAAACTTTGGCAAGAGCATCGTCTAAATACGCATTCGTTTTGTCGATTATATAGAAACAGCGGAAAATTTCATGACCTCTCCTTGGTACGCCTCTTATTTCTCCGAACCCTATGGCGAGGTTTACGCCAAGAAAGGCCTCGTCCAATGCCTACCATTTGCATGTTTTATGGTATAATCATCCGGTTGTACTATGCACCGGGAGAGCACAATCCCCCTCATTTTCACGTGTATTACAATGAATTCACGGCTGTGGTAGACATGCAAACCGGGGAAATCCGCGAGGGCAGTCTTCCCATACGTCAGCGAAAACTGGTGGAAGCATGGACGGAATTGCACCAAGAAGAATTAATGGCGGACTGGAAACTGGTCATGAGTGGTGAAGAACCTTTCAAAATTCAACCGTTGCAATAAGGACATAGCCCATGTATCCCGCCGTACAAAAAGTCCACGCCAATGATGATTTTACTCTCGCCATTACTTTTGATGACGGGGTTGTCGGTTTGTTGGATATGAAGCCCTATCTGGATTTTGGAGTGTTCGGTCGGTTAAAAGATTTGGATGTTTTCAGTCGTGTGCATGTTGCGTTTGACACGATTGAATGGAATTGTGGAGTAGATTTAGACCCCGAATTTGTTAGAAGCAAATTAGTCATCAACACGCAGTCTGGAAAAGCCGCATGACCTCTCCTTGGTACGCCTCTTATTTCTCCGAACCCTATGGCGAGGTTTACGCCAACTATTTGCTCCCGCCGGAAGACACGGTGACCGAGGCGAAGTTCACCGCCAAGGCGCTGAAACTTAAGGTTGCAGACCGTATTCTTGATTGCCCCTGCGGTTATGGCCGCCACCTGGCCGAATGGAAAAAGTTCCCCCATATCGTGGGGCTGGACCTCGATGCCGATTGTCTCGTGCGTTCCAAAGCCACCGTTGCGCCCGAGTCGCCCGTGTTGCGTGGCGATATGCGGTCGCTGCCGTTTGCGGATAATTCCTTCGATGTGATTATCAATCTGTTCAACAGTTTCGGCTACTTTACGCCCAAGGAAAACCGCCTGGTTTTGGACGAATGGTACCGTGTGCTCGCACCCAAGGGCCGTTTGCTCATTGATATTGTGAATCCGCCGCCGCTGGTCGAAATCGTCTCTGACAATCCCCGCACGATGGTGCAGGTGCGCGATCTGGTCTTTACCGAGGACTGGGGACTGGACGCCGAGAAAAATATTCTCTCCAATCGCACCACGATTCAGTTGGGCAAAAAGCGTTGCAAGCGTTCTTACAAACTTCAGTTGTATTCGTTTGAGGAATTACAGGAAATGCTGGCCGAAGCCGGGTTCAAGTTCCAGAAGGTTTGGGGAGATTTTGATGGCGAGGTTTACGCGCCCGACGAGTCTGATCGGCTTATTGTTATTGCAACCAAGTAATTGCTGCAGAGACGAATAAATACCAAGACTATTTTTTCTCTTTCAGCATTGCTTCGCAGGCTACTTTGGCTGCGTGGTTTTCCGCCGTTTTTACGCGCGCACCCTTGCCCTTGCCCCAAGATACGCCCTTAATCCGCACTTCCACATGAAAGCAGCGTTCGTGCGCCGGACCTTCTTCGCCCATGCGGTGGTAGGTCGGGTTGCCCATGCCGCGGCTTTGCGACATTTCCTGCAAACGGGTTTTATGGTCAGGGTGCATCTGTTGCTGAAGGGTGTTGAGGCCGGGTTTAAAAATTCGTTCCAGCACAAATTTTTTCAGTTCGGGGGAATTCGGGTTTTCCAGATAGAGGGCACCCACCAACGCTTCGAGCGCGGAACCGACGTTGGAAACGCGGTGGCGTCCGCCGGTTTCTTCCTCGCCTTTGCCGAGCAGGAGCAGGTCGTCCATGCCCAGTTCGCAGGCGCGTCGCCAGAGTTCCTTGCCGCACACGAGGAAACTGCGCATGCGGGAAAGTTGGCCTTCAGGTAGATCGGGGTGGGTGGAAAAAAGAAACTCGGCGGCCATGCAACCAAGCACGGCATCGCCGAGGAATTCAAGACGTTCGTTATCGGGGTGTCCCGCATGCTCAAAGGCATAGGAGCAATGGGTCAGGGCTTGATCAATCAGCGCGCACCGCTGCACGCTCAGACCGTGGCGGTCGAGAAAGTCGCAGATGCGTTTTTCTCGGTCGGGTGTCATCCCTCAAACTTCTTCATCGCAATAGTGGCATTGTGCCCGCCGAAGCCGAGGCTGTTGCTGATGGCCGCGCGAACTTTCATTTCACGCGCCGTGTTCGGCACGTAATCCAGGTCGCATTCGGGATCGGGGGTGGTATAGTTTGCGGTCGGGTGTACGATGTTGTTCGCAATGGTAAGCGCCATTACAACGCCTTCCACGCCGCCCGCAGCGCCAAGCAAGTGACCAATCATGGACTTGGTGGAGTTGACGACCAATCCGTTTTTAGCGTGATCGCCAAAGACGGTTTTGATGGCCATGGTTTCCAACTTGTCGTTCATCGGAGTGGACGTACCATGCGCATTCACATAGTCCACATCTTCCGGGTTCAAGCCTGCGCAACGCAATGCAGCCTGCATGGCGCGTGCGCCGCCGTTGCCATCGGGAGCGGGCGCTGTAATGTGGTGCGCATCGCAGGACGCGCCATAACCGGCGAGTTCGCAATAAATTCGCGCGCCACGCGCTTTGGCGTGTTCCAACTCTTCCAGTACGATAATACCGGCGCCTTCACCCATGAGGAAGCCATCGCGTTCCTTGTCAAAAGGACGGCTGGCGCTCTGCGGGTCATCGTTCCGGGTGGTCAGGGCGTGCATGTTGCTGAAGCCCGCCATGCCCAGTGTGGTGATGGCTGATTCCGTACCACCGGCAAACATGACATCGGCGTCGCCACGGGCAATCGTGTGGAACGACTCACCAATGCTGTGCGTAGCGGATGCGCACGCAGTAACAACGCAGAAGTTCGGCCCGCGCAGATTGAGATCAATCGCGACCATGCCGGCAGCCATATTGGTAATGATTTTTGGGATCAGGAAAGGACTGACGCGCTTGAGACCTTTTTCAAGCGAAGCAGTGTGCTGCTCCATGATGGTCTCAAGACCGCCAATGCCGCAACCGATAATAGTACCACAACGGTCGGCGTTTTCTTCGGTAATGACCAAGCCGGAATCCTTGGAGGCTTCGCGGGCGGCCACCATGGCCAACTGAGTGAAACGCTCGTTTTTCCGCGCTTCCTTCTTATCGAAGTAGTCTTCCGCATTAAAATCGGGAATAAACGCGGCGATATGGCAATTCAGTCCTTCGGTGCTGATACTTGTGACCTGTGCGCCGGCACGTTTGCCAGCGCACAGACCAGACCAGTAACTGGGAACATCAAGGCCAATGGGCGTTACCGCACCGAGTCCGGTAACGACAACGCGACGATTGTTATTCATGTAATGAAGCCTCGTTCCGCCTGTAAATTAGGCCTTTTTTCCGCTGATGTAGGTAACGGCGTCGCCAACGGTGCGGATTTTTTCGGCGTCTTCATCCGGAATATCCAACTCAAACTGCTCCTCGAACGCCATGACCAATTCCACGATATCCAACGAATCAGCGCCCAGGTCTTCCAGGAACTTCGCGTTCGGGGTTACGTCCTCGGCATTGACGGAGAGTTGCTCTACGATAATATCTTTGACTTTAGCTTCGATCTCGGCGGACATGTGTGTCTTCTGCCTCCTTCGGTTTGGGTAAGATAAACGGCGTCAAGGGATACCCCTTCTGACGGCGTTACGCCGCAAAAAGCGTCTGGCATCTATACTGCATTGCGCCACGACCCGCAAGGAAAAAAGACAGGTTTGTCAACCTTTCGTTAGGATGCTACTGCAAACTTGGGGAGATAAAATGTGCTAAACCTAAATAAATCAGTATTTTGTGTTGAAATAATGGCGCGGGTAGCCCCCCGGAAAACAATGGGAAAAAAGAGGGGACGCGCCGGCTTGTATTCCCTCTTTTTTCACAAGTTTCGTTGCCTTTTGGGGATGC
>DNPO01000235.1 GCA_003501375.1 Candidatus Sumerlaeota bacterium
TGGCGCCCGTGATGGTGTGCGTGGTAGAAACCGGAATACCCAGATGCGTCGCCATAAACAGCGTAAGCGCACCACCCGACTCCGCACAAAATCCGCCCACAGGCTTCAATTTGGTAATCTTCATTCCCATCGTTTTTACAATGCGCCACCCGCCAAATGCCGTTCCCACACCCATTGCCAAGTTACAGGCAAGGATAATCCATAAGGTCTTGGGATTGGTCAACGACAGCGCAACATCCGTAGGTAATTTACCCGCTGCAATCAGCAGCGCCACAATGATACCAATCGTTTTCTGCGCATCATTACCACCGTGCCCCAGCGAATACAAAGCCGCAGAAAACAACTGCGCTTTACGGAAAAGACGATCCACAGCCGCAGGACGCCACTTGCGAAAAATCCAGATGATCGCCAGCATAACGCTAAATCCAAAAATGAGACCAATGATGGGTGCCAGTGGAATACACAACAACACCTGATTTACATGAGCCCAATTCACCACGCTGGTGCCCTTGTAAGTCCAACCAGCGCCCACCAACCCACCAATCAAAGCATGGGAAGAACTTGTGGGTAGCCCCCACCACCAAGTGAGCAAGTCCCAGACAATCGCACCCAGTAAGCCCGCCAGCACCACGTAAACGAAGGCATGGTCAGACGGTTCGATAATGATGATTTTAGAAATCGTTTTTGCAACCCGGGGATCATGGAAAACAAACATGGCGAGAAAGTTGAAAAATGCTGCCCACCAAACGGCATAGCGTGGGCTAAGAACACGAGTCGAAACTACCGTTGCAATTGAATTCGCGCAATCGTGAAACCCATTAATCACGTCAAACACCAGCGCCGCGAGAACCGTAAAAATAACAATGCACCAAAGCAAAGTGGTCATGGGATCACGAAGCCTCAATCACAATGGTCTGAATCACGTTCGCCACATCCTCGCAACGATCGCACGCCTTCTCAAGATGCTCAAAAATTTCTTTCCATTTGATCACCTCAATGGGACGGTCGCTCTCCTCTTTGAAGAGACGTGCCAAAGCCTTGCGCATGATTTGATCCGCATCGTTCTCAAACTGATAAATCTCGATACACTTATCGTTAATCGCCTCGGCATTGCGCAAATCACGCATCCGCACCAAGGCTTCCTGAATTTCCTTCGTTGCATGCACCAGAATCTCAACCATTTCCCGGGCTTCCGGGCGGATCGAATGCACCTCATACAACTGAATGTGCGACGCAGCGTCATAGACCGAGTCAATAATATCATCCAAGCGTTTGACCAAACGATGGATATACTCGCGATCAATTGGCGTAATGAAGGTTCGGTGCAGCGCTTCAATGCACTGATGCGTCACCTCGTCAGCCTGACGCTCAAGATTGGCAATATTTTCCGCTCTTGTGGCAAGGGTGGAGCCATCCGAAGTCAACGCCAACATTTCCTGGCATGCCTGCATGGTCAGAGCAATATGTCTTTCAAAATGATCAAAAAAACTGGTTTCCTTAGGGAGAAGACGCTTAAACATGAAACCTCCTTTGTTCGAATCAGCCCAAATGAACACAGAAAAGTCCACCGCATTTCCCTGTGTCGAACAACGGAACACACAGCAACCCCGCCGTTCGCATTACGTTACGCAGAAGGCTTAAAAAAGTCAACCCCAAGGGAAGAAAAATATGTGGTACTTCTAAACACTCAAAAACGAAGAGTTAGCGCAAAAAAACACAATAACCATTGTTGTTTCACTAACATTTGCCTCATACCCTCTGAATTCAAAACACATAAAAACCACCCGTTTTGCTCAACACAAAACACAAAACAGAAAAACTTCAAAAATAACCCTTGACAAAAAAGGCCTCTGACTTTTATAAGTATCGTACGATCGTTTGCTGCGCAGCAAACGGTTTGGTTGTAGAAGTGGGTCATTAGCTCAATTGGTAGAGCAGCGGACTCTTAATCCGTTTGTTATAGGTTCGAGTCCTATATGGCCTACCACTTCAGACAATTGATTTTAAATAACTTGCGCTGAAGTGGTTTTGAGGACATCCGATGGTTTCATCGGTCATCGGTTCAAAAAAGTTTAAAATTTCTCCTTATTAAATGGCTCTCTATCGCACTGTTGACCAGATTGGCAACATGAAAGCGGAAGAGGGCCATTTGCTTTTTCAACGTTTGCTTGAGAGTGTTCACCCACTGATAGATTCTTTGGGAGTTGCTGCTTTTCAGCGCCGTTGGCGCTAAAAAAAACAACCAACACAGTGTCTATTGTTGTGTGTGCATTCTCGTGTCTGTTTTGTGTGAACACTCTCCAGAAAACCAATGCTGTATACGTGTAGTTTTCAACATCGGCTAAGTACGAGAAAAACCCTCTTTTTCATTGTCCTCATCACAGGCAAGCGTTTTATCCAACGGCGCAAATAAAATATCGTCCAGTTCGTCCTGTTCAATAGGCACAGGGGCGTTCGGGACGATTTCCGTTTTTACCCGGGAAATTTTGTTCTGGCGAAGGTCCGTTTTTTTGTAGGGAAGCATGTGGGAATATGACCCATGTTTGCTGAAAAGTCAAAATATTTCTTGCTTGCATGGGGGATTTGTGGCACAAAGTGGGTTGTAGTGGGAGGCGCGGGAGAAGATTCCCAAGTTTTTCCGTATCTCCGATTGCAAAAGTGGGAGATGTTCATTTTAACGGCGGAGCGATGTTCGGTGCCACCAGCGCTGGGTTTCATTGGCAAGTACGAACTGAAAATCGACGACAAAGGTCGCCTGACCATTCCCGCGCGTTTCAAGCAGGTGTTGCAGGAGAAGTACCCCGATGACGAGATGCAGGTGGTGGTCAGTCTGTCGCTCGACCAGAACCTGCTGATCCAGCCGGTGTCCGTATACAACGCAATGGTGAGCAAGTACATGGCGTGGTCGGACTTGGATGAGGCGACGCGGCGTATGAAGGAGTTGTTCACCGGGTTCGCAGCGGAAGAGAAGGTGGATGGCAGCGGGCGCATTCGGTTGGATTCCGGTCTGCGGGACATTGCCGGGGCGCGTAAAGAAGTAACCTGCGTGGGCAATATGGATGCGTTCTCGATTTGGGATCGCGAAAAGTGGGATCAGACCCAAGCGGCAACCTTGAAGAATCAGGCGTTGTTGATCAAGCAGGTGGATGAGAGAATTAGGAATTAGGAATTACGAATGTAGGAATGAAGGGATGGAGAAAAGCATGGCAGTTTTTCACCAGCCCGTTTTGGTCAAGGAGGTTTGCTCCCTTTTACAACCGCGTCCCGGCGATGTGATGGTAGATTTGAATCTGGGAACCGGTGGGCACAGTCTGGCGCTGATTGAGGCAAGTGAGCGACAGGGGCATTTGATTAGTTTCGATCTGGACGAGGTAATGATCGAAACGGCGCGGGAACGGTTTTGCGCGGGTGGCGTGCCGGAGGGTGTTTATACGTTTGTGCATGCGAACCACGGCGATGTGGCGGAGGTGCTGGCCAGCCGGGGGATCACGCAGGTGGACAAGATTTTGATGGACCTGGGCGCATCGTCGATTCACTTTGACGATCCCGAGCGCGGGTTCTCCTGTCAGGTAGATGGGCCGCTCGACATGCGGTACGACCGCTCGGAAGGTGATACAGCGGCGGACATCGTAAACGGGTGGGATGAGGAAGATTTGGCGAACCTCTTCTATGAAGAGGGCGACGAAAAGTGGTCGCGGCGGATGGCCAAGCGGATTGTGGAGCGGCGGGCGGAGCGAAAGTTTGAACGCACGCAGGATTTGGCGAGTGTGATCGCCGGGTCGATTCCGCGCAAACTGTGGCCTCCCAAGATTCATCCGGCAACGCGGGTTTTTCTGGCGTTGCGCGTGGCGGTAAACGGCGAAGTTGCCGCGCTGCGCAACGGGATGGAGTCGGCGTTGAAGTTGTTGGCTCCGGGCGGTCGGTTGGCGGTGATTACGTTCCAAAGCCATGAAGACCGGACGGTAAAGCGGAAGTTCCGCGAGGTTTGTTCGGACGTAGTAGATCAAAACGATCCGTTCGGGCGAGTGCAGGAGAAGGCGAAGTTTAAGGATTTGGCGCGCAGGCCGTTGGTGGCAAGCGCAGAAGAAGAGCAGGAAAACCCCCGTTCGAGAAGCGCAAAGTTGCGGGGGGTAGAGAAAATTAGGAATTAGGAATTAGGAATTTTAGTTGGTCGGTATTTTGGGGAAGGGAGAAAACATCATGGCATCGTTAAGCCGTTGCGAGTTGCGGAATAGTTCACGGGCGCTGGTTCGTCCGAGAGCCGTGGTTTGCGTGATGAGTCTCCTGGGTGTGCTAGTGGCGATGGCGTTGATGCAACTGGAATTGCGTTTTGAGTCGAAGGACTTGGAAACCGAAACGTACAAGTTGCAAAAAGAACGCGCTGAACTGTTGGGCCGTCAGAAAAATCTGTTTGCCGAACTGAAGCAATTGAAGCGCTATGATACGGTGCGGCAATACGCGATGGATCAACTAGGTTTACGTGAATGCCCACCGGACAAAAGCAGCACAGCGGTGGTGGATGCGCGGTTGTTGGCCAAGTGGAATACAACTGGCGATATGGCGTTGCCTCCACAGATGACAAAGCATCAGCCGTCCACCGCAGAAAAATTTTTGGCCACAGTGGAAGAGAAGGTTTCCTTCGCCACGGTGTCCTTGGCGCGTGATAAGTAGTCTCGCGCATGGTTCTTTCACATTTGATTTTGTGGCAGGTTTCGATTTTTGTTGAAGTCTGCCCCAAGTTTGACCAGGCCGGTTTCTGCCCGCTCCTGTTCCCTGCGCCCCCTCGCGTCCCTGTTCCCGCGTACTTCCCGCACTTGCTCTGTCGCTCCTTTTCCGCGCTCCCGCTCCTTTTCGTGTTGCTCTATTTCCCGTGCCCGAATCCCGTTCCTGCGTCCCGCGACCGTTCTCTTTCCTGTTCCTGTGCGAGTTCCTGTGGCTCCGTTCCTTTTTCCGCGCTCCCGCTCCTGTGGCTTCCGAAAGGAAACGATTCTCATCCGGCTGCCCCTGATTGAGATTTTTCCGCCGGCTTGGTCAAAAAATTTATAAGACTTATACGGCTGATAGAGCCTATAGGTTTATCATTTCTTCACCCACATCCCCCCCGAAAAAAACATTTCCCATGCCCAGTCTCAAGCCCGCGGAAAGCACCCACCTCCGTCGCATCGTGTTGATGGCGGTGCTGTTTGCCATCCCGTTTGCCTTGATTTTGGCGCGATATTATTATTTGCAAATCGTCGCGCATGAATTTTATGCGCAAAAATCTCAGTTTTTACACTCGCGCAAAGCGACAAAAATAACACAACTACGCGGAACGATTTATTCGAGCATGGGCACCCCCCTGGCCTCGAGTCGTTACCGCGAATCCGTTTATCTTGCACCGAGTTTTTTCAAGGGTGATGATCGCACGATGCGTCGCGCGGCTTTGTTATTCGGACGGACTCTGGGAATCAATCCGCAAACGCTGCAAACAAAAATGGAGAAAAATCGGGATTTTGTGCTGAAGCGCAATATTGACGATGAGAAAATTACCAACTTGCGGGACATTTGTATGGAGTTGGATGTGAAGGCCGCCATTTTACCCAAACTCCTTTACCAAATCAAAGAAGCGCGGCGAGATTACCCCCAGGGAGAACTGGCCGCGCATGTAGTTGGGCTAACGCAACGTGATGCCCATGGCGACAACATTGGACTGTCGGGTGCGGAGGCAACGTACAACGCAGATATTGCCGGGCAGATGGTGGACATGGACGAGGGTGAAGAACGTTTGACCCCCGAAGAGGCCCAGCAAAAAGCGGCGGGAAACGATGTACACCTGACCATCCACGATGCGATTCAGGAATACACGCAATCAGCACTGAAGAGTCAGGTTGAAAAGTTTCAGGCAAAAAGCGGCGTTTGTGTGGTAATGGAAGTCGGCACTGGCGCAATTTTGGCCATGGCATCGTACCCGGATTTCGATCTGAACAATCCCACGGCCTCCCCCAAAACGAGCCAGGCAAATCGGTGTCTGATGTACGCGATTTCTCCGGGATCGGTTATGAAGGTGTTTACCTCAGCCGCGCTCTTGGAAAATGGGAAACTCAATCCGAATGAAACGGTAGATTGCCATGGAGGTTCCATTTCATTTCAGGTGGGCCGAAATGAAACGCGCAAAATCAAGGACTCGCACGAACTGGGCGTGGTCACGGTGATGAAGGCGTTCGCGGAGTCGAGCAATGTGGCCTACACGATTCTGGGCCAGCGA
>DNPO01000196.1 GCA_003501375.1 Candidatus Sumerlaeota bacterium
CCAACCGCCCCGGAAAAGGACAACGACATGATAACGCTGGAAATTTGCACAACGGTCATGTAGTTGGGGATTAGTAGTGGAATGAGAGCGGCGGTACCTACGCCAAAGAACACTCCCAGCAATCCACCCATCCCACTCATAATGATGGCTTCCAACAGAAACTGCGTCAGAATGTCTTTGTCCTTTGCACCGATAGCCTTGCGAATGCCGATTTCGCGCGTTCGTTCAGTCACGGTTACCAGCATGATATTCATAATGCCGATACCGCCGACAAAAAGTGAAATCGCAGCAACCGTTCCGAGCAACCAGGTAAAGTTACTGGAAACGGTGTTCATCATTTCCACCATCTCCGCCTGGTTGCGCACCTCAAAATCGTTGTCTGCCGAGTCAGTGATACGATGCAATTTTCGTACAAGCGCAGTAACCGTTCCCTGCAACTTAGTCAGGTCATATCCGTCTTCCGCCTGGATGTCGATTTCGCGCAGATACTTGGTGCCCTGAAGTTGTTTCATGACGGTGGTAAAAGGCGCCATAATCTGATCGTCCGGGTTAAAAAACCCCTGATCGCCCTTCGATTTCAAAACGCCTATCACGCGAAAGTTGATGCCCTTGACTTTGATCGTTTCACCCACCGCGTCGCTATCACCAAATAAATTTGTTTTGGTTACGGGGCCTATGACCGCCACACGCGCTTGATGGGTAACTTCCGCTTCGTTGAAATAGCGCCCAACCTCCACGGTGTAATCGCGAATTCCCGGATATGTCGTCGCGCAACCTAATATGGTAACCTGAGCGTTTTTATTGAGATGCTTCGCCTGTGCTGATGTTTGTACCACCGGGGTGACCGCTTTGACGCCGGTCAGTTCCTTTACAATGGCTTCCCCGTCTGTCGGTTTCAATTTTTGCGATGTGCCAGAACGGATACCGCCAGATGCACTTTGTCCAGCGCGTACGATGAGGAGGTTGCTTCCCATGGTGGAAAGGCGATCCATCATTTTCTTTTTGGTACCCTGGCCAATGGCGAGCATGGCAATGACCGCGCCGCAACCAATAATAATGCCGAGCATCGCAAGGATGGAACGCATCTTGTTCGCGTACAGGCTCTTGAAAGCCACTTTGACAATCGTCCAGAAAAACATGGCGTTACGCTCCTTTGGAAATGCTCTTGTCTTCAATTTTTCCATCGCGGATATGAATGATGCGACGGCACTGGGCGGCAATGTCCGGTTCGTGCGTAACAATTACCACCGTGCGCCCATCCTTGTTGAGGTCTTCAAACAGGGCCATAATTTCATCCCCCGTCTTGGTGTCCAAATTACCGGTTGGTTCGTCCGCCAGAATCATAGCCGGGTTGGTGACAATCGCGCGCGCTACCGCAACGCGCTGCCGCTGACCGCCAGACATTTGGTTGGGTTCATGGTACATGCGATCGGCCAATCCCACCACGCGCAGCGCTTCCGCTGCACGATCTTTTGCATCGCGAAATCCTGCGTACAACAGCGGCAGTTCCACATTTTCCAATGCCGAAAGCCGAGCCAACAGGTTGAATGTTTGAAATACAAAGCCAATATGCTTGTTGCGAATTTCCGCTAATCGAGAGGACGGTAAAATCGCCACATCCTCTCCGGCCAGTTTGTAACTACCCGCATCGGGCCGGTCTAAACAACCGAGTATGTGCATGAGGGTGGACTTGCCACTGCCGGATGGCCCGGTGATGGCGATCTTTTCACCCTTGCTTATTTGAAAACTCACGTCGTCCAGCGCGTTGATTTCCGTGCCGCCCAACATATAGGTTTTCCTTAATCCTACCGCATCAATGACAATCATGAGGGTTCTCCTGGAAGGGACTTCTCAATCTTTGCATAATGCAGCCGCTCTCTGCCTTGGCAGAATCAACCGTCCCCTGAGTTGTTTCCCCAGAAAGGCCGCGAGCGACTGCACCACGCAAACTACAATGTGGCTCTTACATCGGCGGCGGCATGCCACCCATCCTCTTTTTAGCAGACCACTTGCTATCTTCCTTTTTCTTCACGAGTATCTTTTCGCCCTCTTTCAATCCACTGATGATTTCCGTTTGCGAATTACTGCTCGCTCCCACTGTTACTTCACGTTCCTGCGCCGCCTGGCCTTCCGGCACAACCATGTTCACATACGACTTGCCATTTTTGCGCGTTACCGCGTTGGTCGGAACAACCAGGACATCTTCTTTGAGCAGACTCAGGATTTCCACATTGGTGGTCATAATGGGTTTGAGTAAATCTTTGTTTTCACCGATGATCTCAATCTTCACCTCAAACGTAACCACGTTGGACGAATTGACACCCTCCGTGGCAATACGCATTACTTTGCCCTTGAACGTAACCCCCGGGAAAGAATCTGCTGTCACGTTGACATCTTGGCCGAGTTTGACCTGCCCAATGTCGCTTTCATCGACGGTTGCCAAAGTAAAGATGTGCGAGAGGTCGGAAATGGTCAACAACGAAGTACCGCCGCTTACATTGCCCGTGGCCGAGGCAATAATCTGTCCCACCTGAACCGTGCAGGCCGAAATATAGCCGCTCAGCGGCGCAAAGACTTGAGTATCCGTTAGCGCTTTCTCTGCAATAGATAAACTAATCTTATTTGTTTCAACAGATTTTTCTGCAGCAATTACCTTCTGCTTGTTGAGTTCAATTGTTTTTTCTTGTACCTTCAGGTCACCAACGCTCGCTTCTGCTGTTTGAACTGCTGCTTGCGATTCCAAATCTGTTGCATGCACGGCGTCGTAATCCTCTTTACTCACACGCCCCTTCTCCAACAAGGCTTTCATACGCTCTGCCTTACCCTGTGCATTAGCTGCAGTGGCCTGGGCCGAAAGTAAACTGGCATGAGCACGTTGCCGATCATTTTCCAGTGTTTTCACGGAACTCTCCAGCGTTAGTTTGGCTTGTTCCAATTCCGCTCGGGAAGATTCCAGAGTAACTTTCGCCTTGTTCAAATTGCGTTGCATGTCAACGGGGTCCAAAGCAACGAGTAGGTCACCCTTCTTAACATACTTGCTCACTTCGCAAGTCACGGTGGTTACTTCGCCGCTAGACTTACACTTGATATCCACGTCCAAGTTGGAACTTACCGCGCCAGTTGCGGCAACGCTGACCTTAAGCGTCCCGCGTTCGACGGGACTCGCGTAGGTTTCATCGGCTGCTTTTGTGGCCGTGGCATCCTGCTTCTTGCAACCATAAAGTCCACTTGCCATTAGAGCCATCACTACAATGAAAACGAAATACTTTTTCATGATAAAGGGTGCTTCCTTTTTCATCCCGCAGGATGTGTGATCAGTTACCCGCCGGAAATGGCGAGGGTTACTTCCCTTTCGCTCCAACGCCACGCCGTTCGAGCAACGTTCCTTCGGCATAGTACAACGCGGTGACTGCTTCAATGTAATTGACGCGTGCGGTCACTTCTTCCAACTTCGAACTTACCAAATTATTGTTAGCAGTCAGCACATCGTAATTCGTTGATTTTCCCAACGAGAACTTTGTCTGTTCTGCCTTCAACGCTTCTTCGTAATTCTTCACCGCTTTTTGCTTGGCAGGAACTGTTTCGCGTTGTTCGATTACCGTCTCTACCGCCTTGCGCGCATCCGTTTCCAGCAGTTGCTCCTCATTGGCAACCGATGCCTCCGCTTGTTGTTGGCTAAACACTGCGCTACGATGCGCTGCGCGTTCCGCCCGGTTGAGCGGGGCCATTTCAAAGGAGAGACCCGCTTCGTAATTATTGTATTTGTCCTGATCCAAATGGGAAACTGACTTGCCCGCCGAAGCGGCATACCCCAAACGGCCATAGGTTACGGAAGCATCCAGTTTGGGCAACAAGCCATTTTTTGTGAGAACGACTTGCAGGTCTTTGTTCGTCAGTTGCAAGCGCGCTTGCGCCAGTTCCGGTTTGTATGCCTTGGACAATTGCGCGCTGATGTCCGCGCTCACGGGAACATCCGCCACGTTCGGCAGGTCTTTCAAGTCAAAGCGCACCGACCACTGTGCGGGCGTTTCAGGATTCAGCAGGCGAATGAGCGCGATGTTTTTTGTCCGCACATCCGCCTCTGCTTTGATCAGATCGGACTCGGCAGATGCCTTGC
>DNPO01000041.1 GCA_003501375.1 Candidatus Sumerlaeota bacterium
ATCCATTGTCCTCGATCCAAGATAAAGTCCGAATATCACCTTTGTCTGTCCGTTCAATACACGTCTGAATACGAAACACCAACCCACTGTCCTTGTTAACGGCAAAAATTTTGATATTGAAATGCTGGCTCGTAACTCGCATATATTTAGCCATTTTGGCATACTCAAACCCATGAAATTTTGAGACGGAACCCAGATTTTGCAAGTTTTCCATCTTGCCAAATATGAAATCATCGTCCGTGCCAGCGATGTCATCCGGCCCCGTTCTTTTCGAAATAATTTCTTCAGCAATTACACGAGAAACGCCTGAAACTGTTCGCAATACCTCCAAGGGGGCAAGATTGGGATTGATCTTACCATCCCCCACCAGCGTGAAACATCGCAAAATTCCGGGAGTCTGTTGACCACTGAAATCAACATCATTGCCAAAGAGTATTTCCGGAGTAAGAGAAGACAAAGATAACAGATAGCGAGGGTCCATATACGATTGCTTTTCTTTACCCTGTGAAGACTGCCCCTCTTGTGAAGATGGGGCTGATTGCCCGCCTTCTGCACCCGCCGATTCCGATGCTTTGCTGGTCAATTCCTTCATGGCGGTTGCCAAATCAGTTGCCTCCAGTTTGGGCCAGCCCAAGTATTCCAGCGCTTGGGCTATTTGAGAGATATCAGCCGTTCTGAGCGGAATCTTGCTATCTTCATCCTCAATCGAAACATTGAACTCGATATTGGGATATGCCACACGGATATCGTTCCCAAATGCGTCTTGAATACATTGCCATCCCCACGCATCTGAGTATGCATCGTATTCGTTTTTCCCGCCTTCCACCTCTTGCTGCATGCTTGCTTCGATTTGATTCAGAATGCTTTTTGCCGCCATTCGTAAGCGAAAATCATCCTTGCTGAGTTTCTCCCGTTGGAAGTTAAATTCAATGGAGCGAAACTGGGACAGAAGCGCCAGAGACAAAATAAGAACGCACCAGGAAACCGAAAGGAGAATGATCCCCTTTTTTCCTCTCTGCACGTAGTGTCTCTTGGAAGCAAAAAAAATCACTTAACATCGTCCCCTTCCATTGTCTCATCTGTCCCGTTGGGGCCAAAACTGTAAAGATTGAAATCCCTCGTTGCATCTGTTTTTGAATTACCCACACGATACACATATGGATTGCCCCATGGATCGATTAGTTCAGTGTCAATGAGCCTTTTCCAATTCTCATCCTTAATCGTAGTGGGTTTTTCAATAAGGGCTTGCAACCCGCCTTCCGCATCTGTTGGATAATGACCGTATTTTTGTTCAAACAACCCAAGCCCCATGCGAATGGTGGCAATATCCGCTTTTGTCCTGGTTATTCTTGCTTCGGTGGACATGCCGCCCAAATTAGCAACAACCATAGTGGCAAGAATACCTATAATGATCACCACCAGCATGATTTCCATCAGGGTAAACCCGCGCTGCGAGAGTCCCATCCCTTTGCTGTTTTTTCGCGCTTTTCTAATATCCATCTTGGCCCTCCTCCTTACGTATAAGTTTTCATCATTTTTTCGGGGGTCTGTTACGCACTGGTATGACAAGCGACGTGGAAACTCCCTTCTCATCCGATAAATTGACATCAATCCACACTTTCAGCGAGGCAAGCACTTCCGTGTCTTCACCTTCCCCTCCTTGCGCATCTTGCTGTCCATCTTTTTCCTGCTTTTCCGTTTCATACACCGGCTCCAAGGTAAATCCCCGCAGATTTTCTGCCAGTATGCACTCCTCAGCCTGCCCAAGCAATCCTTCAGTTCCCAGATATTGCCTGGAAAGATGAAGAGACTGCAACTCTCCTTCCGAAACCACCCACAGCCGCATGACCTCGCCCAGTGTTTTTAACGCCTTTTCACCCGATAGTCGTTCGGGTACGCGCACAATGCACTGATATACCTTTGCTCCGGTATCGGGATCGGACACTTCTGCATACGGATCCATTCCCACCACCTTCGCGGGCCCCAGATTTGAAGCAATTCTTCGAACCATATCTGCTGCTGTATGCATTTTTTCAAACGCTAACGACCGTTCCCGCACCTGGCGATGTACGCGCATGGCATGAACAAAAGCCACGCCGCCTGTAGCGCCAATCACCGACAAAATCAGCATGGAAATAACCAGTTCCACAAGCGTCAAGCCTTTGGAATTCCGTAGTTGGGGAATGATGGATGTGGAATGGAACGACAACAAGGTAGGCACTACGACTTATCCTTTTTTTCTCTTAAGTAAACAACTGCTTTCTCCGAACCCGACGACCAGGAAACGGTTACTTCCACCCGGTAAAGACACGAAACGTTGGTCTTGGAGGTTGCCGTTTCCCAACTAAATGATTCATTCTCCGAACACGCACCTTCCAGTACCCCTTCCTGAAAACTCCCCGATAGTTCCAAGTCATTAATCTTGTTCTCAAGGAAGAGAATCCCCTGCACGTGATCGTCATTGGCGGTTTGCCCACGAATGGCACCCGAGAAACCGTTTAAGAGACCCACCAAGGCAACGGAAATGAAAACCATTGCCAAGATAAGTTCAAGAAGCAAATACCCTCTTGCTTTTCCTTGGCTCTTTGAACCTGGTTTTTGCATCGCGTACTTCTCTCGAAAATGACATACAAAGGAATTGGCTGGACGAACAAAATAAAACAAGTATAGTTGAACTAGAAAAATCCTCGCATGTCAAGCATATTCTGGAAACGGGGAAAAACTGTTGATACCAAAGGATTAGAATTGTTGGAGCATGGCGTGAAATTCAACGCAGGTATGGGAAAAACTCCCATACGCTTCAGTAAAAAACACAATCAACCAAGCGTTTTTTTCTCTTGACAACAGATGCCTGTTTTTCAC
>DNPO01000394.1:0-1969 GCA_003501375.1 Candidatus Sumerlaeota bacterium
GCCTTGAGACCTTCCGCACCGCAGAAGCGGCCCAAAGCAAACGGGAGGTCCATGCTGACGGTCAGGATGACCACGTCGCCCGCCAGTGTCCCGGCGGTTTCATTAAATTTGCGGGTTTGCGCCTGGCAGACGCCGGTGTCGATGCTGGGAACAATGCTCAGCACGAGCACCTTGCCCGCATAGTCGGCGTTGGTAACTTCCGCCAGATCGTTGTTTGTCAGGTGAAACGCGGGAAGCGCGTCGCCGACTTTGATTTCTGCTCCGACCAGCGTCAGGGGATTGCCTTGAAAAGTAATTACATTGGAACGTTCTGTCATGGTGGAGATTCTCGCTTTCGGTGTTTTAGTGCTGATAGATTTCTATTTCCACACGGCGATTCAGCATACGTCCTTCTTCGGTGTTGTTATCACCAATCGGTTCCATGGAACCCATGCCCAATGGGGTAATGCGCGATCCATCAATATGTCGTGCCATGAAAACGTTCTTGACGGCTTCCGCACGATTTCTGGAGAGTGGGAGGTTGATGCCATCGCCGCCTTCTGAACTGGTATAGCCCTTGACGATGATGCGCGGATTTTCGTTATCCATAATGGCTTGGGCGAGTTCGGTAACTTTTGCAATGCCTTCCGGGCTGAGCGTTGCAGAGTTCACGGGGAAGAGGAATTGCGCACCGATACGCACGGTGACGTGTTCGGCGATGGGGGTTCCTTCCTGTGTTTGCGCAGCAGGGACTTCAGCGACTTGGACGTTCTGAACTTTTTCGAGTTTTTCGCGCTTTTGTTTGACGTAATAGCCCACGCCAGCGCCCACTGCCGCTCCGGCTACTGCGCCGATGCCAGCGCCAACCAATGCGTGGCCCCCGCGGTTGTGACGCCCACTGGTGGCTCCGCCAATAACCGCGCCGGTTGCAGCACCAGCCAAGGCTCCCAGTGCTGCGCCGGAACCGGTTTCATCCATCTTAATGTCACATGCTGTCATCGGGAGGATTAGCATAGAAGTGACCAGCGTACTGGCTACCCATTTCTTTGTGTTTTTCATGTTCTTATCCATTGGATTAACCTCTCACTTCTTCTTAGGTACACTCTCCTGCATTCTCGCCAAAATGGGGAGTTGCAAGGGGCCCAATATACCACGCAAATTTGCGAAAATGCAATGGGTTTCATTTTTGTGGACAGGAACGGGATTTTCCTGAACCCCTGACCGGGTAAGGCAAAATGTTCCTTGTCAGAAACCGCATCGGGGGGATATGATGCATTTTTGCGTCCCAGAGACGCTCGGAAAGCACGAAAAGAAAGAGATTGATCCATGACCGACAACTCGAATACGACTCCCGACTCCAAAGTGAAAAAGCATGGTAAAACCGGCGCAAACTACCGCATCAACCTGCGCGTGGAAACGATTGACAACACATTTGGTAAGGTAATTGAAGCAATAGAAACATGTGGCGGCAGCGTCGGCGCCGTAAATCTGGTTTCCTCCGAGGATGGCAAACACGCTCGTGAGATTTTTGTCGATTGTCGTAACGAAGCCCATCAGGCCGAGATTACCGATGCGGTGAAAAAAAGCGGCGTTACGCTGAAGCACTGGTGTGACGCCGTGTATGACATGCACGCGGGCGGCAAGATCGACGTCACCTGCAAGGCCCCGCTCGATAGCCGTGATGCGCTGAGCATGGCCTATACACCCGGAGTGGGACGCGTTTGTATGACCATTGCGCACGACCGTGAACGCGCGTTTGACCTGACCATCAAGCAGAATACGGTCGCCGTGGTTTCCGACGGTACCGCCGTGCTCGGTCTCGGCGATATCGGCCCCGAAGCAGCCATGCCTGTCATGGAAGGCAAGGCAATGTTGTTCAAGGAATTCGGCGGCGTGAATGCCTTCCCCATCTGCCTCGCGACCAAGGACGTCGAAGAAATCATTCAGGCAGTCAAGTGGCTGGCTCCGACCTTTGGCGGCATCAACCTGG
>DNPO01000394.1:2224-4612 GCA_003501375.1 Candidatus Sumerlaeota bacterium
TTTGGCGGCATCAACCTGGAAGATATTTCCGCTCCGCGTTGTTTTGAAATTGAAGAGCGCTTGAAAGCCGAGTTAGACATTCCCGTTTTCCACGACGACCAACATGGCACCGCAGTCGTCGCGCTGGCCGCGTTGAAAAACGCACTCCGTATCGTCGGCAAAAAAATGCAAGACCTCCGCATCGTCGTCGCGGGCGTGGGTGCTGCGGGCGTTGCCTGCTCCAAGATTTTTATGACAGCGGGCGTCAAACAGATCATTGGCGTGGATCGCCAGGGCGCGATTTACAAAGGCCGCAAAGAAAATATGAACAGCATGAAGGAATGGTTCGCCGAGCATACGAACCCGGAAGGAATTCAGGGCGGCCTGGCGGAAGCGTGCCAGGGCGCCGACCTGTTCCTGGGCGTTTCTGGGCCGGGCCTTCTGACGTCCGAGCATGTGCAGTCGATGGCAAAAGACCCTATCATTTTTGCAATGGCAAATCCAATCCCCGAAATTCTGCCCGAAGATGCCAAGCCTTACGCGCGCATCATGGCGACGGGGCGTAGCGACTATCCTAATCAGATAAACAATGTGCTTTGTTTTCCTGGGCTGTTCCGCGGTTGTTTGGAAGTCCGTGCCCGGGAGATCAACGCCGAGATGAAACTTGCCGCCGCCGAGGCGATTGCGTCGTTGGTTTCCGACAAGGAACTCTGCGAGGATTTCATCATCCCGAGTCCGTTCACGCCCAACATTGGAAAAATCGTCGCCAAGGCCGTGGCCGATGCTGCCATCCGTACCGGGGTCGCGCAGGTAACGCCTAAGGGATAAACGCAATTCCGAAAAATAACAGGAATTCCCCCTGTACAAAAGTGTACGGCAATGTATAGTTCGCTGCTGTTTTCCCTTGCTTTCCACAGCCCGCAAAAGTAGACTATGGCCAGTAAACCCGCCGGGCCTCTGTTATCGCAGTTTGGTAACACGCTATCCCACGGCGGGTCTTTTTTTATGCAAGCAAGCAAGAGAGAAAGGGAAAACGTGCCATACACAAAACCCGCGCTTTCATTGGAAACCCAAGCGAATCTTCTTCTTTCTCGCGGGATGATTGCAGATCGCGACCAACTTATCGAACGCCTTGGAGTCGTCAGTTATTATCGGCTTTCTGGCTATTGGTATCCTTTTCTTATCTTCCACAATAGGGAACGGTACAATTATTTTGAACGTGATACGAAATTTGACACCATCTGGAAAATCTATACATTTGACCGACAATTACGCGTTCTGGTAATGGATGCTATCGAAAGAATTGAAGTTGCTGTAAGAACAAAACTAGCATACCATCATAGTCTCGACTATGGCTCGTTTGCATACATACACCATCCAAAGTCTGTACCAAATCTGAAGAAAACAGAGCATCCCCGGTTTATTTGTACTGTTGTCAACGAAACCGTCCGCAGCAAAGAAACTTTTGTCAACCACTTCAAGGACAAATACGGAGCAGACCATCTCGTATTACCAATTTGGATGAGTACGGAACTTATGTCTTTCGGTACCGTGCTCACTTTTCTCAAGGGTGTACCTGACAATATCAATGCAGAAGTCGCCTCCATGTTCAAGGTACCCAAAAAAATATTTAATTCTTGGTTTTTGACTCTGAATACCGTTCGCAACATTTGCGCGCATCACGGACGTTTATGGAATCGGGAGATTGGAATAAAACCATTTCTCCCTCGAAAAGATGCTTACCCCGACTGGCACATCCCAGCCGCAATGAATCCTAGTCGAATGTTTGCCATTCTGACGATTTGCCGACATTGTCTCAATTGTGTCGCTCCACAAAGCAAATGGTCCGGACGCGTGCGTGCGCTTATCGAAAAATATCCGGAAATTCCGCTTGCCAGCATGGGATTCCCCACAGGCTGGGAAACCAGTCCCTACTGGAAATAATTGTCTATCAAACAAATAAGGCAAAGCCTCATGCACACTCCGTTTCATCGCAGAGACATAAAGGTACGGAGAACTTCAAAAATATCCTGGTTTTGCAGCGCTCTGCACCTCGGGGTCTCGGTGGTGAAATGTTGTTTTCTTTTGGTGTTTTTGTCCTCCCCCACCTTCGCGCAAACCCCCACCTCCCATTCTTTGCAAACCTCGGGGTTTTCGCCATTCTGGTCGCACACGACCGATGCGGAACGCAGCTGGACAGAAGCCGCATGGCCCCTGTTCAGTTGGCGAGAATATGCCGGAGCAGAATCCGGTTCCAGCACATTGTGCCTTTTTCCCCTGTGGTATTCCAACTCGTCCGAATCAGCAGATTATCAAAGCAGCAGTTGGCGGATGCTCCTACCCATCTATTACCAGGGGACAACGCACCAAAAAGAAAAGCCCGACACGTCCTACCTTGTGCTCTTTCCC
>DNPO01000394.1:4863-9117 GCA_003501375.1 Candidatus Sumerlaeota bacterium
TCTGGTGGAGTTTCAACCACCACAATCTTTTCTTCCCTGTTTATTGGTCAAATCCTGCTAATTCGTTCGCGATTTTCCCGCTTTACGGCCGGTTTGAAAACTTTTTCGAGATTCAAAAAATCCGCTTTATCACTTGGCCGCTCTGGCTCGATTCACAACAGGGCGACATCCATAATTACTTCGCGCCGTGGCCGTTTCTCGGCGTCAGCACGAATGAAACTACGGGCGAATTACGCGGAGGGCGCTTGTGGCCGCTGTTCGGTGGATTCCGCAGTGACGCGTCTGGCCCGCGTTATTTCTGGCTCTGGCCGTTGGGGCAGTACAAACATTTCACCGCCGGCCCCATGAAAAACGGCACGCTCAACATGTGCTTGCCCTTCTGGTTCCGCTTCAGCCACCCGCAGCGCGAGATAGGCTACTACTTCCCCGCATATGGTTACAGCGCCTCGCCCAAGCGCACATCCACCGCGTGGTTCTGGCCCGCTTACTCACACTCGGAAAGCACGTCTCCCGCATCCAGCAGTTGGAACGTGTTATGGTTTGGCGCACGCAGCCAAACCGGGCCGGATGGCCGCGACATGTTCTGGCTTTTCAACCTGTTTGGTTGGGACAACTCTCCCGGCAAATCCGAATACCAAACAGTTTTCTGGCCCGTGTACCAGCATTTGTCGAACCGCATGGAGTACACCAAGGCCAAGGGGAAAAGTTACACGTACGACAGGACGTATCTCGTGCCGTTCTACTACAGCCGCGAAAAAATTACCGACGCTGGTACGCGCGAAACGCACCGCACGCTTTGGCCTTTGGCATCCTGGGGAAGCGATGCGAACATGCGCCGATTAAACCTGCTTCAGTTGTTTCCATGCGAGCGCGGCGATGCGATTGCACGCAACTGGGAACCGCTCTGGACGCTGTACGGATACTACGACGACACGCAAAACGGCATTTCAGAACAACGCGTTCTTGGCCCGCTGTATAGCAGCCGCACGAATGCCACACGCGATGAATCGGAAGTGAATTTACTCTTTTATCAATACCATCGGCAAGGCGCTGAAAAGCGCGTGAGCTTGCTGTTTGGACTGTTGCCGATACGTTTTTGAACTCAAGCACACGCTACTCTTTGGAGTGCGGTGTCGTGATGCCGCACTCCAAAGTTGCGCATGGTACTTTAAGCAGACAATGCTCTAAAAACGAAAAACGGCAATGGAATTGAGTTCCATTGCCGTTTAATTATTCGTGATTTTGTGAGAGAGCGGTGGCGTCCCCAAGGGGATTTGAACCCCTGTTGTCGGCGTGAAAGGCCGGTGTCCTGGGCCAGACTAGACGATGGGGACGCATTTGGTTCCGCTGCTTTTCCGCCTCCGCTTCTCGTAATTCCGATAAGCGCAAACAGAAGAGAATTAATACGGGGTTCTGAGAAAAAAAGCAAGAGGAAAATTTAAAAAACTGCGAGGGCCCTTGCATGGCAAATCGTTAGCGGTTGTTAAAAAAAGTTGCTTCGCCGCCCTTTCTGGAGTATGTGTGTACTTGGCTCAACGCTCCGGGAATTTCTTTCCCGTTTTTTCCCCTCTCCGAAAGCACAGGGCGCTCTTCATGAAAAACACTACGGCTCTTGTTCTGGCTGGCGGCATTAACCTTGGGTTCTCAGTCCTGACCCATAATCGTGCCAAATCCGCCCTCCCGTTTTGTGGGCATTTCCGCGTCATTGATTTTGTTTTGACCAACCTCAGTCGGTCGAGTATCAACAACGTTGGAATCATCATTCAGTACTTACCCGGCTCCTTGATTGATCACGTGGGCGTGGGTGCTGCTTGGGACTACGCATCCACCAATCGTAAAATCAAACTCATGCCACCGTTTGTTGGCATGGGAAAAACCGAATGGTTTCGGGGTTCCGCCGATGCAATTTTCCAAAACTTAAGTTACATTGAAGACACCGACGCGGACAACGTACTCGTCTTGTCCGCCGACCATATTTATTGCATGGATTATAAGCCGCTGGCCGATTTCCATCGCTACCACAACGCCGACCTGACGGTGGTAACTGCGCGGCGTCCTGCCGACTGCAACCCACAGCATTTTGGTTACGTGACCGCGGACGACTCGGGCCGAGTGACGGCATTTAACGAAAAGCCGGTCACGCCTCCGCACGATACGGTGTCCACTGGCATTTATCTTTTTAACGCCAAAGCACTGATGGCGACACTGTCACAGTTAGAAAACAGCGAGATACGCCATGATTTGCCCTCCTGTGCCGTGGAGCCAATGGTACGGGACGGTCGTGTTTTCGCCTACCCGATTCAGGGTGAGTGGGACCACTTGCAAGACCTGAAATCGTACGTGAAGTGCCACGCTCGCATTTTAACAGGCGAATCCCGTCTACATCCGGTGGATCACCAGGTGGTTACTAACTTGAACGACCGCGATCTAGGCAGTCGTCCCTCACCGTACTTCGGGCGTCTTTCCAATGTGCAGGACTCGTTGATTTCACCCGGTTGTGTCGTGGAAGGCACTGTGGTGCGCTCCGTGTTGTCCCCCGGCGTATACGTTGCCCCCAACGCGCATGTGGAGGACTGTATTCTGTTCCACGATGTGCAGGTGCATGAGGGCGTGCGATTGCATGGCGTCATAAGCGACAAGGACGTAACGTTCCACCCCTTTTGCAAAGTGGGTGAACCGGGACAAGTGAATCTCCTTGATCCCGATATGCACCAGATGACGCTGGTAGGCAAGGGGGCGCAGATTGTTCAGGGCGTAACCGTGGGTGCTGGCAAGGAAATTCAGATTAACCAAGTGGTGCAGCGCGACTGGAAGACCTACCACGCGGACGACGAGAAAATATAATTTTAATAAGGCTTATGAGACTTACTCAGGCTTATAGGGCTTATTCCAAGTCTTTATCTATAGAACCGAGGACGAAATATTATGGTCGAGCCTATCGCAATGATCTTGGCAGGCGGGCAGGGTAGCCGTCTTTCCATTCTCTCCAACCAACGGGCGAAACCCGCTGTTCCCTTTGGTGGTAACTACCGCATCATCGACTTCGTTCTCAGCAACGTGATGCACTCCAACATCCGTTATCTCGGCGTGATGACGCAGTACAAGCCGTACTCGCTTATGGCGCACATCGGCAATGGCGAAGCGTGGGGATTTACCGGGCGCTACTCCGTGGCAAAGGTGTTGCCTCCGTACATCGGTGATAGCGACTCCGACTGGTACGCTGGCACCGCAGACGCAATTTACCAGAACCTGTCGTACCTCAGTCGCTTTAACGCAGACGCGGTGTTGGTACTCTCTGGCGACCACATTTACAACATGGCCTATGGTGACATGCTGGACTTTCACGCCCGCAACAATGCTGACCTCACCATTGCCACGCAGCCCGTGCCGTGGGATGAAGCGTCGCGATTCGGCGTGTTGAAATCCGATAAAAAAGGTCGGGTGGAAATGTTCCAGGAAAAACCCAAGGAACCTGCATCTAACCAGGCAAACCTCGGTATTTACATTTTCAAACGCTCCGTGCTGGAACAGCGCCTCCGCGACGATGCCGCCAACCCCCATTCCTCACATGACTTCGGCAAGGATATCATCCCTGCTATGATCGCGGAAAACGCTCCCTGTTACGCATTCGAATTTCTCGACTACTGGCGCGACGTGGGAACCCTGCAATCCTTCTGGGAAGCCAACATGGATTGTCTCGATCCGGCGAGCGGGTTAGACCTCGCCCGCTGGAAAGCCCACACCAACTGCCTCAGCGATAGCATGCAATTCTGCATGCCGACCCTCGTCCACTCTGGTGGTAGCGTGGTGCATTCCACCGTCGGCAAGGACTCGGAAATTTCCGGCACCGTCATCAACAGCATTCTGTTCCGTGGCGTAAAAGTCGCCAAGGGCGCGGTGGTGCGCAACAGCATCATCATGGACGATGCGGAAATCGGTCCCGGAGCGCAAGTGGAAGGACTCATCTCCGACAAGCATATGAAAATCGGCGCGAATGCGTTGATTGGCGATAGTGCAGCGGGCGCGGTGGTGAATAAACTGTACCCGGATTACCTCAACACGGGCCTGGTGCTGATGGGCAAGAACGTGCGCGTGCCCGAAGGCTGCCGGATTGGGCGCAATAGTTTAGTGTACGGTGGCACACAGGAAGCCCACTTCAACGGCGGAGGCTTGGCCGATGGAGCAACCATATCCCCCCGAGGGATTGATGTAGATTAAGGGCCGAACCCCCTTTTTAACCGCTAATAGTCGCTA
>DNPO01000017.1:0-2644 GCA_003501375.1 Candidatus Sumerlaeota bacterium
TTATAGTGAGCAAAATAGGACGTTTTTTGCTTACTGCCCACACCTTAAACGTGTAGTTCCCGGTGCCGTCAATATCCACAACTACGTGATCGTTTTTTCCGAGCAAAGAAATTCCCTCCAACCGTTCAACAAGAACTAAGTCGTTTGTTTTATACTCTGGTAACATGGAATCGCCCTCAATCCGTATCACGACCACTTGATGATTCATGGCCCGCATGCTGCCTTCGTACAACGCCGCTGGAATGTCGATAATAGGGCATTCCTCAATGTTGGTTTCGTCCACCGTTACCGCTGTATCCCCGCCATCGCCTGCACACGCACACCCAACCAGCCGCAATGCGCCACGGGCATCCTCACGCCTACGGCGGCGGTCAGATTCTGCACCGGAAAGCAAGTCCTGCAATTCCTGTGTTTTCCCTGTATTTTGCGTGTTTTCTAACTGTTTAGTTTCTTCCGGGAAGAGAAGGGCATTGAACCACAAAACCTTTTCATGGGTAAGGTGTTTCTTTGTCCCATTTTTCACGGCTGAAACGTAATTTGCTTTCCCGGCAGTCATTCCTTTATCAATACAGAAACCTCTAAGGTTTTTAATGGTTTTCAACTTTTCAACAATTTTGGCGATGTCGGGTGGCATATCCATACCCTCTCCTATACTTGTTTTTATAAAGTAGGACAACTAAAAATTATCCGATTGGGTATTTATGCGGAATTTTTGTTGTGCAAGTCAAGCAAATACAGTGTGCAAACACATTTATCCATACGGATAAAATAGTATTTGACATTGTTTATCCGTATGGATATGCTCTGTCTCATTGGAGGGCCGAATGAAAACATCAACAAAAAACAAACCACACAAAGAAATATCTGAAATCCTGAAGGTGCAACATGATACCGGGATACAACAAAAGGTTTTAGCGGCAACAGCAGGAATGGCCCCAGAGCAAATTTCCCGCCTGTCAGTTGGCGGTCGAAAAAACCCCCGCATTGACACGATTACTCGCCTCTGGGAGGCGTTGGGCCGCTTAATCCCTGTTGAACGCTTGCCGGAATTTCCGAAGGCTTTTGCTACGGAGTCGGCACAAAAGCGCCTTGGGTTGAAGAAGGTAAAGCGATCCAATGGGGGGGGAAAACATGCCCCCAGATAAGCAAATTGTATTCCCCGGAGTGTTTCACGAAGTACTAAAACGCGGGCTTCTGGCATACCTTGCAATTGATCCAGACAATCCTATGGCGTTGCAGGCCAAGCAGATGTTGACACCTTCTGGGCGGCCAAGGACTTGTGTAGGAGAGGCGCGGATGAAAGCCGCAAAGAAGGCGCATGCGGAAGACTTGAAGAAATTACGACAAGAAAGGAGGTGATCAACATGGCTGGCAAGAAACCCGTAGCACCCGCCCCGCCCGTAAAGCCGGGTAAGAAGCCCAAGAAGGGCTGTTAAGTAAGTATGACCACACGGACTGTTTGCCCAAACAAAACATGTGGGATGTGCCGAAACGCGGGGTAAAACCCGCGTCTGATTGGATGCCTGCCAATCACTGATGAGGCTGGCGAAAGGTGCGATATGGAACAGAACGAGCGGTTGATACGTGTATGGCGTGTGGCTCAAAACCTGGACGTGTCCAGGAAACGAGTTTATCAAATGGTGCAGGAGGGGAAACTGACCGCGCAACGTCTTGGCCCTCGTGAAATGCGCATTGTGGAATCAAGTTTGACAGCGTTTATCAGCCAGCGCAATGAAAAACAAATGATGTTTTAGGGACTGACGAATAAAATATTACACACTCTACGAAAGGCTCTCTTATGTCGCATTACATTCTTGATAAAGCTTACAAAATCACAGACGCTACCGGAGTTTCCGGCGCACTGGTTGTCGTGCAGGGCACTAATCCCGGCGACTGCAAACTTCCCACAACCTCCAATGCCGGCTCCATCCTCGGCGTCACCGTTCACGCTCAACCGCTGCAAAACCTGAATGTTGCCATTCGCAAGGCGGGCATTGCCCGCGTTACCGCATCCGGTGCGATTGCTGTGGGCGCTCCCGTCAACATTGCCGGAACCAGTGGCAAGGTTAAAACGATCAGCGAGGCAACCGGCACCAAAGTCCAATGTCTCGGTTTCGCCGAGACCGCTTCCAGCGCCGATGGCGACATCATCGAAGTTTTTATCGCACTCCACGAACGAACGGCATAATGGCAATTACGAATGAGAAATTACGAATTAGGAATTAACGACAACAACATTCCTGCCCGTGACTTCTCATTCGCAATTCCTCATTCCAAATTCGTAATTACAGAAAGGTTGTATCATGCCCGAAGTTAGTCAAGTTCATGTAAATGCCGCGCTCACCAATCTCAGTGTCGCGTATCGCAATCCCGCTTTTATCTCCGATCTCATTGCTCCGGCGGTCGCCGTGCGCAAACAACAGGATCGTTATTTTATCTACGATGCCGCCCGCGAGGCCTTCCGTTCCACCAACGATCTGCGCGCGCCCGGCACTCAGGCCAATGAAGTCGATTTCGCCCTCTCCACCGATTCCTATTATTGCGAAGATCACGCGTTGGTTTCCGTGATTCCCGATGAGGAGCGCGAAAATGCCGATCCGGTAATTCAGCCGGAAATTGACCGCGTTGAATTCCTGTCCGACAA
>DNPO01000017.1:2972-4955 GCA_003501375.1 Candidatus Sumerlaeota bacterium
TCCACTACGTTGAGTGGTACTGGCCTCTGGAGTGACGATTCCAGCGATCCTCTGCTGGCCATTGAAACCGGAAAGGCCGCCATCATTCAGTCCGTGCAGATCGCGCCGAACACACTGGTGTTGCCGCAGGAAGTGTTTACCAAACTGCGCACGCATCCGGCAATTCTCGATCAACTCAAATATACCAACAGCGGCATTCCCTCGCCGGAAGCGCTCGCTGCGCTCTTTGATGTGGAACGCGTTTTGGTTCCCCGCGCTCTCAAGAACACGGCGCAGTCGGGCCAAACGGCATCCATGAGTTATGTCTGGGGCAAGAACGCGTTCCTGTGTTATGTCTCGCCGCGTCCGGCGCTCAAGAGTATCACATTCGCCAGCACGTTCAGTTGGAATCAAGCGCCCGGTAGTATGAGCGGGCGTCTGGTTGAGGTCTGGCGTGAGAACACCCGCAAAGCGGATATTGTTCGCGTCCAACGCTACTACGACCAAAAACTGATCGCGCCCGAAGCTGTCTATGTTTGGAAAAACGCCGTGGCTTAAAAGGTTCTATTGGAAAAGTCATGATTGTCGCGGTTCCAAGAGGCACGGGCTATATATGCTCGTGCCTCTTTTATCTCGGTCATTCGAACGTTTAGAGCCATGCGATAAGCATGCGTGTTTGATACGATCAAAAGGAATAGGAGATTTGAAAATGCGTACCCGTGCTGTATGTGTTGTTCTTGCGTTGTTTGCCTTTAATGTGGCGTCGTTAGTTGGGAAAAATATTGGGACAAATGCGTGGGGTACCGATCCCGTTGTAACTGTGCGCGGTTATGTAAGCATGGAGGGAAGCGACTCGGCTACCACTCCCACCATCAATGGCGTTGTGCCGCAGTATGCGAATGATACTTGTACGACAGCTACTTATGCCACCACCGCAGGGACTACGTATTATGCCACGACCGAAACGCTTCCGACGGGGGGCTCGCTTACGGTTGAACATCCTACAGATGAGTTTCCGTACAAGCGGGCGGCAACGCCCTTGTTTAAGTCCAGCGATTTAACCCCGACTAACTGGTGGCGTTTTGAAGAGACCTCTGGAACCGTTGCGTATCCTTCTGCGGGTACAGTCAATATGGCATATTCGACAAGCGGAGCTCTTGCAATCGGTTCGACGGGGAAGTTTGGCTGCTGTCCAACTGTTTCTGGCAATATTTCTGGTAGTGCAATGTCAGCGGCGCGTTCGTTTGTTTCAAATACTGCATTTACCATTGACCTTTGGGTTAACAGGTCATCGTCTGATTCTGGGACGCACTGTATATATGGAGTTGCGGGCAATACGGCTACTGCGCACTTTTTGGCATTACGCTCTGTCAATGGAGTCTTAACTTACTATTTTGGTGGAATGTTTTGCGTCCCTGGTGGAACGCTCGTGGCGGGTGAATGGACACATCTGACCTGCACATGGGATGGAACCCTTTTAAAGGCTTATAAAAATGGGGTTTTGACAGGGTCTTATACCTCTACTGGGACCAATCAATCTACCGCAACATATTTCTTTTTGTCTGGAAGTTTCCTTATGTATCAGATGTACGGCATGTACGACAACCTGATGATTTTCGATACTGCGATTCCGCAAGAGGCGATTAATTCTATCGACGAGAATTTCTCTTACGCTGGAAAGTGGTGTCCTGCTCCGATTGGCACGGAAGCAGGAAAGGTTTCTGTTTCTTATTCAAGTCCCACCGCAACGACGTTTGTTAATAATACAAGCACCACCCTTCAAATGGCAGGGACAGTTAGATTTTAAGTAGTATGGGAAAAAGCAAATTACAGGTAAGCCGGGCTCTGTAAAAGAGCCCGGCTTTTCTGTTTTATCGATGACCATTATTTGTTTCAGGTCGGATTGCTTGGGGACGTGCTGATACTAATCCAACCGTGCGGAACGAATACGCGCCAAGCGGTAGGCACAGTAGGCTTGTGCCTCTTCGCTGAAGGCGTGGATTT
>DNPO01000216.1 GCA_003501375.1 Candidatus Sumerlaeota bacterium
GATCTGAGATGTCGTGGCGTCGATGGACTGGTTTCATATGATTTCTCCTGAGATATTTTTCCCCGGAGGGGTTCTCGCATAAAACCAGACGGTGGTCTAGTGTAAAATCTCCTGACGACAGCCTCTAGAAAAAGATGAACCTTGAAAAACACAAACCCCACGAACACTTCATTTCAAAGTGTTCGTGGGGGTGCGTTTTTCAAGGTTCATCTTTTCGATTGTTACTTGATGTATTCGATCATCTTGAAGAGCGGCATGAACATGGCGATAACGATAAAACCGACCACCACGCCCAAGAAGACGATAAGCAACGGTTCAATCAGCGAGGTCAAGCCCGACACCGTGGCGTCCACCTGGTCTTCGTAGAAATCCGCAATTTTGGACAGCATGCTTTCGAGCGAACCGACACGCTCACCAACGTCCACCATACGCGTCACCATGGGCGGGAAAATATTACTTTCCGTGAGCGGCTTGGCAATGCTTTCACCATTCTGGATGGCGATACGTGTTTTGATAACTGCTTCTTCCACCACACAGTTACCGCTCGTACTGGCCACAATATCGAGAGCAGCCAGAATACTAACGCCGGAACGAATCAGCGTACTGAGTGTGCGCGAAAATTTAGAAATGGCCACTTTGAGGAACAACGGGCCAAAAATGGGAAGGCGAAGTTTCATACGGTCGAGGAAATAGCGCCCGTTTTTTGTCTTAGTCGCTTGGAAAATAAATATCGCCACCCCGATCAACACAGCCAGCACATAGGGGTAATAATTACGCAGCGTATCGCTTGCAAACAACACGATTCTTGTAGGCATGGGCAATTCGCCTTCAATGGCTGAGAAAATATCGACGAAAACCGGCACCACGCTGGTAAGCAAGAACACGGTGATGAGCATGGCCACCGTGGCAACAACCGAGGGATACATGACTGCCGATTTAATTTTGCGCTGCAACGACGCCACTTTTTCCATGTAGGTGGCGATCTGATCCAAAATGGAAGCAAGCATACCAGCGGCTTCACCTGCCTTCACCATACTGACAAAGAAGGTGTTAAACACCTTGGGATGCTTCACCATGGCTTCGGTGAGAGAGGAGCCTGCTTCAACGTCTTTCTCGATAGTCTTCAGCACCTGACGCATGGTTGCTTTTTCCGCTTGCTCGCTCAAAATATTGAGCACTTCGATCAAGGGAAGACCAGCGCGAATCATCGTTGCAAACTGGCGGGAGAAAACGACCAAATCGTCCAGACGAATTTTACCGGATCTTCCGCCTGGCTTGGTTTTTGCCAGCGCGGTATTGGCACCTAATGTTGCTCCTTCTTGAATGCCGGTGGGCAGTAACCCCTGCTCGCGCAACTGCTTGATGACAACAGATTGATTCCCCGCTTCAATGGTTCCGGTAACGACTTTCCCCTGGTTATTGCGAGCGGTATATTGAAAAAGTGCCATAAGTTAAAACCCCTTTCTCCTGCCGTACCTACGTGATGCAAGCGCCGCCTGCACAGTAGCAAAAATCTGGTTGTCCGGGAATATAGGTGGGTGTATGCGGAAAGAAAATCCAATGAAGGACACGGCACACGCCCAACCCACTTTTTTCTGCACAACCTCATCAGAAAAAACCCTTAGATTATATACCACACTTACCCGCAGGGAATGCAAGGAAAAACCAATAAAACCGAAAGATGAATGAAAGAAATAAATCCTCTAAATCCAATTCTTTAGAGGTACTGAAGACTGGGAAATTTTCCCACACGGGACGAAAACCCGCAACGGAACTATCGATTCCAAGGGGGTACAGTCGGCAACATGGTTTCAAATTTCTGCAAAAGTTTTGCCTGGTAATCCCCCGCAAAGGTTCCATTGAAAAACCGCTCCAGCCCTTCTTCACGCAATTGTTGCCAAGATTCCTCTTCGCGGGCTGGCAAGATCGGAAAGAAAAGGGCACCATTGTTTTGCGCTGCATCGCGGTCGCCCAAGGCATCCCCCACCATCAGCACGCGCCCGACCTCGTACTTCCCGTGGGTGGCCATGTGCAAGTGCTCGCTTTTGGAACCACATTCTTGTCCATAAAGCGCCCGTACCAGATGCACCATGCCATGTTCGTCCCACTCACGCTCCAGCGCCTCCAGTCCCGTCTGCGAGACTACCGCGACATCGGCGCGCTCTGCTGCGGAGGTAACGCATTCTTTCGTGCCGGGAAAGGGTTCCAATCCGTTGGCCATCTCGGCAATATCTTTGTTGATGGCTACGCTCCAATCCAACACCAGTTGCAATTCAGCGTCGCCCGTAGTTTGCACCGCCTCTGCCAGCGACGGATTGCCCAGTCGCTTTTCTGTTTTCAGCCACCGACGCAAGGATTCTAAACGCGGTATCGCAACCCCGCGTTTTTTAACCTCGGGGCGCTCGCACAGAAGGTCGAGCATCAAAATAAGCGCCGGAAAACGGTTGGTGCCACGCCAATGCGAGTGGAGGTTGATAAATTCTACCGCTTCGCGCGCGTAGCGCGAAACGGCTTGCAAGTGAAAATATTTGATGATGTTGGGAACGAAACACTCTTGCTGTTTCAAATCCATCGTATCCATGACACAACCGTCAGAATCAACGCCAACGAAAAAGGGGTGGTTGGGAGTAAAAGACATGAGTTAAATTCCAAGATAGGGATTTTGTTCGTTTTTGTAGCGGGGCATGAAGTAAATATGTTCCAGCAAAGCCAACAGAGCGGGGATGAGAATAAACAAAATGCCCAGTGCCACATAGATGTAGTACCACCCATATTCCACGGGAATGGTATACGATGGCCAACTTTTAGGCCAAAAGAAAAGATAAGTGGAATTGACAGGAAATGCTTTTTTAGTAAAGAGCACAAAACCAGCCAATCCCGATAGGGAAAACGCCGCCAAACCAAGCGCGGCAGTGAGCACGAGGGAGAGGAGAAAAATAAGAGTGCGTGTGGATAGAGTGAATATAAACATGGGTAAAAGAAAAGTGTCCGGGAAAAAGTCTTCCCGGACACGCTTGTTTTCTTACATCATTTCCAACTTGCTGTTAACCTTCTGAATACGGCGGCGGTGCTTGCGCGTAGCGGCTTCATCAGCGCGTTTCCGACGGACACAGGGTTTTTCATAAAACTCACGTCGGCGCAGTTCGGTCAGAAAGCCAGACTTCTGGCATTCTTTTTTGAAGCGCTTGAGAGCGCGTTCAATCGACTCGCCTTCATCGATTTTAATCAATATCATGGAGATTCACCCCCCCCCTGCTCAGGCTCGGACTCCTTCCGGAGAGTGTGCTCGCGCACCCTCAATACCGAAAGGGACAAGGAGTATGTCAAAAAGAGATGGGATTGTCAAAAGAAATGCGTGATCTTTTTTCGGTATTATCCGTTTTCAAAAGCGGGGCATCCAGAGCCCCGGTGAAACAGATGAGATACGACGGTAAACCGGTTGGTATCTACGTGTTGAGTTTTTTGCAATCGAGCGAGGGACGATATTTTCCCCGGAATCGAAACCAACCTCGGTGGAGCAGAAGCGGGACCCGTAGTCTCCACCCGAGTCGGGCCAGTGCAGCCGCTCCCACCATATCGTAAGAATCCCATTGTCTTTTTTTAGCCAAATAAATGGCGTATCTGCGTAATCGGTATCCCAGTGCCTGACGAACAGGTTTTTGTAAAACGCCCAGTTTATGCGCGGCCGCCTCCACATCGCGGCATGCCTCAAGATAGCCGTCCCAGTATTCCTTTTTCTTTCGCCTTTCGCCACTGGAGAGCGAATAGGGCGTAGCACGCATGTCGTACAAAACTTCCGGAAGCCATTCTCCCCGGAGCAGCGTCAAAACCCGAAAAAAATATTCGAGGTCTTCCGATATGAGCAAGTCTTCTTTCCACGGGCCAACCCTGGTCAAACTCTGGCGATGAAACAATGGGCAATTGGGAAGCACTCCCCCGCATTGCAGATACCCAGCCGCCGTGTGATCCAACTTGGAAAACGCCCCGTGTTCCTGGTTGTAAAGTATTTTTCCATTTCTTTCTCGGAATTGGATATGGTCACACGCCACAAAATCTAAATCCGGCTTTGCACGAAGCACCGCAAGCGATTTTGCTAACTTTTCCGGACGCATAAGATCGTCGGAATCAAAATACTGAATGAACTCGCCACCTGCTTCCACGGTTCCAGTATTGCGGGTTGCAGATAGACCACGATGGGAACAACGTAATACACGAACGCTGAATTGCAAATCGCTCGCATGTCCTGCAACCCACTTCTCAACGGCTTCGGGGGTTCCATCTTCAGAACCGTCATCCACAACGATGATTTCCAGGCCACGGTGGCTCTGCATCCAAATAGAATCGAGAGTAAGCGGCAAAAGCGTGGCGCGATCCCGCACGGGGATGATGACCGATACCAATCCTGGAACCCTCACCGGACCTGGCCAGGTGGATATATCCAAATCTGCTATTTCCATTTTCCCCTGCATTTGTGTAACTAATATAAAATTTTCAATATCTGAAATCCAGCGCGAATAAAGGGCCACTATTTCCCCATCAACCAGCACAGATTTGAGGGGTAACCTCGAGGCGGTGAGTGTAAACAATTTTTGTGGAATTGGACAGCACAAAAACAAAAAAATCTACCTGCAAGCGTACTTTTTATTGAATTTTTCGGATTTCAAAATTACTTCAAAAACTTTTGAAGAACGGCCAGATTGGCCCGCATGGCTTTTTCGTAATAATCTAATGGCGCATTTTTCGGCCCGCTCGCCACGGGATCGAGCGATGCAGTGGGTATTTTCGCTTCCCGTGCAATAGTTTCACCAACCTTAGCCGGGTACTGCGGTTCGGTGAAAAGCGCCGTTGCGCCGCCTTTTTTAATGGTCGCGATAATCTTCAGCATTTCGGATGCAGCGGGTTCCTGCCCGGGTTCTTCCTCCACCACAGCCACAATGTCCAGCCCCGCATCGCGTGCCAAATAGTCAAATACAGCATGTTCTATCACAATCTTTTTCTTAGGCAAAGCGGCGCAGCTCTTGGCAAACTCCTCCGCCAAACTCTCGAATCGCGCTGCAACCTTTTTAGCGTTGGCCTTGTACACCGTTGCACCATCCGGGTCAAGTTCCGACAGGGCTTGCGCGATGTTGCGCACCACCTGTGCAGCCTGGCGCGGACTGGAAAACAGGTGCGGGTTCATTGCAGAGTCATGATGGTGTGCATCCGCCGCATGATCTTCCTCGTGCAGCGTGATCAGGTTTTTTATCCCTTGGGAAGAATCCACTATTTTCAATTTTGGATTTGCTTGACGTGCCGCAGCGCCCAGAAAATTTTCCATCCCTAATCCGTTGGTGATGAGGATATTCGCTTGCGATAGCGTGCGCATATCCTCCGGGGTAAGCGCATAATCGTGCGGACATCCTGTGTTGGCTGGCAGCATGCACCTGACCTCCACACCACTGCGCCCCTCGGCAATCATGCGAGTAAACAGGTGCATGGGAAAAGTGGTGCAGAGGATTTGGAGTGGTACAGGACGCGACGCCTCCTGCCCCAACAACTGGGTGGAAAACAAGAAAAGGAGGCAAAGGAGGAGGGGGTGTTTCATAACGGGCAGTGTCGCATAAAGCGTACCGAATTTCAAGTTTGGAGAGTGCTCACACAAATATAGAGCATTTTAAGATTGAAATGCCGTGTTAGGACAGCCGCCCCGGCTGTCTTCTTTTTGCACCCCAAACAGCCGAGGGCGGCTGTCCTACACGGGGTTTTATGATTTTCAAGCAGGGTGGTGTGGCACTTCAAACTGAAAACGCGCTATCACTACTTGGTCAGATTAGCA
>DNPO01000288.1 GCA_003501375.1 Candidatus Sumerlaeota bacterium
TGTTCGGGTAGATGCCGAAGGGCAGAAAGAACGCGTGCATGGAACCGCCCATGCCCTTGTTGAAGCCGTTTTCGCGACCGAAAATTTCAGCGAACGCGCCGTAGAGCAGGAAGTCCAGCGCGAGGTCTTTTGTATCGCCCTTGGCGTCTTTTTCCACCACGCGCAGGCAGTCGCCGCTGAAAAACGCGCTCATAATGTCCATCAATTTGGCATCGCCCAATTTGTGGATGGAGGACAGGCCCTTCGCCAAAATTTCACCGTGGCTGCGGTGACTGCCATAGATATGATCGTTTTCGTCCAGCGTGTAAGCCATACCGACGGCGGCCGATTCCTGACCGATGGAAAGGTGGGCAGGGCCGCGGTGGTTGTACTCGACACCTTTATAATTGCCGCGGAGTTTGATCTCGTTTAGCGCGGTTTCAAACGTACGAAGCACCGTCATATCGCGAAAAATGCGAATCAGATCAGCCTGGCTAAAGCGTCCGGATTCAATCTCCTGCTTGATGGAACGATCGTAATGATTTACGGGAATGGGATCAAAAGTAATTTCGGATTTCTGACGAACGGTTTTCGGGTCAATGACCAACGACTTGGGCATGATAAACTCCTGACGGCGATGTCAGGCTGAGAAACCCCAGCCTCGTAATTGCGCGGTAAAAGGAACTGAAAACGGTAACTCTCACCACTGTCCGGGATTTTAAGAGAAAAACTGACAATATGCAACAACAATATGAAAAAAACTTGTTCGAATTTTGCAAAAACGTGTCATAATAATGGTTGGAAATCGGAAAATAAAAAGATAAAAAAGGACTCATATCAGAAAGCGCTGCTGCCGATAAGGAAATACGGGGGAGTTTGCCCCGAAGGAGGTGCAGCCATGAGTATTTCCAGCGTTTCATCCAGTTCTGATTTGTCCGCGCTGTACGCGAGTTTATTGACTGATACATCCAGCGTCACCAGTACCACGGTTAGCGATTCCACCACAAGCAGCGATTCCACGGATACCACACTGGATTCAGCGGTTTCCGTCAAATTCAGTACCAACCAGGCGTTGGTGAATCAATTGACTGCGCTTTCCACGGGAACCGTTGATACCTACAGCGGAATGAATGGTGTCTTCCAGAGCATGTTAAATGTACGCAGCAACCTGATTGCGGCTGTTTTGGCCAATCTGGGGTCTGCTTCTTCTGATACCAGCAGCACCACTACAAGTAGTGCCGGTTCGACAAGCAGCAGCACCAGTACGAAATCGGTGGATATCACGGCTTAATGAGGCAAATGGTTACCGCGCCGCATGAGGCGGATCATACGAGCCGCTTCGTTCAGGAACGCTTGAAAAACATCCGTGTTGCAATGTGGGTGCTTCCTGTGCAAAAAAAACTCGCCGTTGCGCGGGGTGGGGGGGAACTGCGCCCGTTTCATCGGAATACCAAAGGGCCATTCCTGCGCTTTCGACTAACTCCGTTAGTTTTCGTCAGAACACCTCACCCAAAATGATATTTTAGAGAGGGCCGCTCCACAGACCGTGGAGCCGTAATATTTTACCCAATCATTTCGCCTTCGCGGGATGGTCTCAATAATAACCAGATAAAAAACGGCCCACCGAGGAACGACGTGAAAATACCAACGGGCAATTCTGCTGGAGCCATTGCTGTTCGCGCGACCGTGTCGCACGCGACGAGAAATGCTCCACCAAAAAGCAACGAGGCGGGCAAAAGTCGACGGTGGTTGGGGCCAACAAGTAGGCGGCAAATGTGCGGGCACATCAGCCCAATAAAACCAATCGGGCCACAGAGCGAGACTATTGCCCCAACCATCAGCGATACCGAAAAAAATAAAATTGTTTTTACGCGCGTGGCGGCAACGCCACGGCTCACCGCCCATTCATCGCCCAGTGTCAGCAGGTTGAGTTCGCTGGTCAACCACCACGCAATACCCGCCACCGCAAGCGTTACGGGAAGGATGTGCAAGGACGCGTCGAATCCGACCATTTGCAAGCCACCCATCATCCAGCGCAGGATGCGGAAAGAATCGTAAAAATTAGCGGTGTGTTGCACCATCAAGATCAGGCTCGAAAAGAAAAAGTTCACTGCAACGCCAGCCAGCAACATGGTACTGGTGGTCAAGCCGGGACGCAAACGGGTGAGTGCATACACAATACCGATAGCTGCCAACGCACCGCCCATGCCCCCCAGCGCCGCTCCGGAAAAACCTAGAAACGACAGCCCCAATCCAAGGCGCATGGCCAGCGTTGCTCCCAGTGCCGCACCGCTTGAAATGCCCAAGGTAAAGGGTTCGGCCAAAGGGTTGCGAAAGATTGCCTGAAAAATCATTCCACCCATCGCCAATCCAGCGCCAGAAATCCATGCCAGACACGCGCGGGGGAGTCGAATGCTCCAAAAAATCACAGAGGACGGATCATCGGGTGCGGGCTGCCACACAGCAGCCCACGGAATGCGTTCCGACCCCAGGAGCGGAGCAACCAAAAGCGTTGTAATTGAACCAATCAGTAACAGGAGTAAAATAATCCGATGTCTCATGCGGGCATCCCCTGCGGTGCGACCAAACGCAATCCCGTTGCAGTATCTTCGAGAAAACGGAAGGATGCGCCAAACACATCCCCCAGTTTTTTTTCGCAGGCCAGTTCGGATACCACCCCTGAAAAAACAACAGCGCCTTCTCGCAAGGCAAGCGCACTCCCTCCCGTAATGATCGCCGTATTCACGTCATGGGTTACGGTTAGAATCGCGGCTCCGGATTCCTGATTGATTTGTTGTAATAGTTCGATAACTTCCGCTTGGTGCCGATAGTCCAAAAAGGCGGTTGGCTCGTCCAACAAAAGAATGTCGCCTCCTTGCGCCAAGGCTCCAGCAATATATGCTTTCTGCAATTCGCCACCGCTGAGCGTGGTAAGGGAACGGTTTGCCAAGTCTTCCACTCCGGTGCGTGCGAGAGCACTCTCCACAGCCGCCGTGTCACCTGCACGATGCGCACTAAACGGCGTGGCGTACGGGTAGCGCGCCATACTCACAAATTCTCGCACGGTATAGGGGAATCGCACAACGTTCCCAGGTTGTGGCACATAAGCAATCCGACGCGCTAGTTCCCGCTGTGTAAAATTTTCCAATGGACGACCGAACAAACGCACTTTTCCACTCCAGGCCGTGTAAATGCGCATGAGGCACTTGAGGAGAGTGGACTTTCCCGCACCGTTAGGGCCAATAATGGACCAACGGTCGCCCGCATTAATCGTGACTGACACATCGCGCAAAACGCTACGCCCATTCATTTCAAACGAAAGCGATTCTAACTCAAGCGCTGCATCAGTCATGCCGGGACTCTCCCGGAAAAGCATCGGGGTGCAACAAATGGGCGAGTTTTTCTAAAAACTGAATGTAACGCGGGCCAGGACGCAAAGCATCATTGTCATTCAAAACAAACACTTGATGTTTCCGAACGGCGTTGACGAGACGCACCACATTCCACTGCTGCACAATTTGCTCCGGATTCTTTTTGCCGGGGCCAATGTGCTCGGTAACAAGGTCGATAATTACATCAGGATTAATTCGCAGGACTCCCTCCGGCGTGATTTGAGGATAGGGGATTTTGCCGTCGGGAAAGGCGTTTCCCCCGCCGGCGGCTTCAATAATCTCGTCGTAAAACGTATGCCGTCCCGCCACATAGATTTCATTTAACTCGTTAACCGAAGCATCGCGTCCGACGCAAACCAACACCCGGGGACGTGGGCACTTTTCCACGGCACGTCGCACCACCTCAGTACGGCTGGTGAGATTATCCAAGCGTTGTGAAGCGGCATCCTGAGCGGCACATGCTTCACCGATCATGCGAATGGCTTCGTGAATATCGGCGATTTTTTCGTGTGGCGTGAGCAGTGTTTTTATTTTGACCTTGCTCAATTCGCGTTGCGCATCGCGATGCGTTGTCAACAACACTGCCAAGTCAGGATGCAATTTAACAATGGCTTCGTAATTCATGTCCATTAAACCGCCGATTTTGGCGACAGATGTGGCGGAGGAGGGGTAATCACAAAAGCGCGTAACACCTACCACTTTGCTTCCCAGTCCCAAATCAAACAAAATTTCGGTGGTGCTTGGAGCAAGCGATACAATGCGCTGCGGCACTGGAGGTGCGACGGAATCCGTCTCCCCCTGCGAGGTTGCCATGCCCCAACAGAGTAAAAACAAAAAAATAATTACCCGGAGGGGCGTTTTTTCCATCTGATCCATCATGGGTACGCCTTTAGAATGAATGGTACCTTCGACGCGATTTGAACGCGTGGCCTGCGGATTGGGAATCCGGAGATATATGAGGACTGCAAACAAACCAACAATAAAAATCCTGATCTTCTTCCTTAAACCTGCACCAACAGGACAAACCATAAGGATAAGTCCAGGACTTTTCAATTTATATCTACGAAATTGCCTCAGATTAGTCAGAAAGTAGCATCGAATGGTATCAACGACCAATACGGTTCGGCACGTTTTTGATGCGGTGCCGGGTAGGCGCGCAGGCATCCAGCAAAAAAGACAAAATGCGCCCCCATTACCACAAATCAATTGTTTTTTTCAAACGCTCGATATGCGCCCAGGAACTCCTCAAAGTCCATTT
>DNPO01000274.1 GCA_003501375.1 Candidatus Sumerlaeota bacterium
TCAAACCAAATCTCGCTCTCCGCATTGCGGTCCTCACCCCACACGCCCCGTCCATTTTCCAGCGTCACGCGTCGCACATCCGCCCGGCAGATTACTCGCCCACCGAGCCGCTCCACATCCTCACGCAATTTTATCGCGAGATTGCCAATGCCACCGCGCACGTAGTGAAACGATTTTAATGTGGATTCTTCCCCGGCCCGCTGCTGCGGATGCACCATCCGCCACAGCATCTTGCCTACTCCGCCCATCGTGGCGCGAATCCGCGCCGCTTCGGCTGAAATTTTATCCGGCTCTATTTTCCACGTTTTGCGCATGTAGGGAAAAACCATCGCTTCGCATAACGGGCGACCAAAAGAGCGCTCCATCACACCGCCAAAGGACGAGGTATCGATCATGCCCGCCAACGAACGCGCCTTGGCCCATGCGTACCCCGTTCCAAATTTCGCCATATTGGGAACGCCAAAAGCCGAGACCATTTGCCCGACGGACGGCGGGTACTGCAAATAACGCCCGCGCACATACATGCGGCTTTGGCGACGCACTGTGTACAAGCCATCGCCCACCGTGTCCTGAAACCACTGCCGCATCTCGGGAATCGCGCTGTAAATCCGGTGCGGCCCCAAATCACTTACGCAATCACCAAACCGCACAGATACCGCCATGCCGCCCACCTGCGCTTCGCGTTCCAGCACCAGCACATCGCAGCCGGGATGCTTCAGCAGCGCCTCGCGCGCAGCGGCAAGACCAGCCAAGCCGCCGCCCAGTACCACGAGACGCGGACGCTTGCCGGCGCCGGAAGTTGTATCAGAGAAGTGGGCGGCGTGAGAAAACACAAAAAACCTTTCACCACGAAAAGTCAGCACTGCAAATCCAAAACCCAAAACAAAACATTTTCACCACGAAGGCACGAAGAAAAAAAGGAGAACAAAAAAACAAAAAACGCTTCCTTTTAGACAGGATTTACAAGATTAACAAGATTTGATTTTCCTTCCTGTTTAGGTTTTTATCTTGTTAATCGTGTGAATCCTGTCTAAAAACGGGGTTGCAATTCTTCTTATTTTTCTTCGTGCTCTTCGTGGTGAAAAAAAGGGGATTGGAGTTATCTGTATTTATCCGTGTTCATTCGTGACTAATTATTATTTCTTCATATCCGTTTTGCTCTTCGTCGTTTTGCTTGCTTCGGGCGTCTTTTTTGCCGATGCAGGTGTAGAGGCAACGGTCGCGGTTCCCGAAGTCGGCTCATCCGCATCCAGACGGCTGATAACTCTGGAAGTTAAGTTATTGGAAGGCGCGCCATACAACACCGCCTCGCCACGCAAGACCACGCCGCAACCTTCCTGATGCGCCACGGTTTCAATCGTTTTGAAAACCTGATCCATCGCTGGTGCAAACGTGCCCTTTTCGGCCTTCTTCAAGGTCGTTTGCATCTCGTAATCATCGCTCTCGATGGAAGCGCGCAACTCACGCGCTTTGCGCAACATGCCTTCCATTTCCTTCTCGCTGAGAACGGATTTCTTGCGCTCAATTTCCTCGCCCATTTGCGATAATTGCTGGCGCTTTTGCTCGATTTGATCACGCTTGGGCGTCAATTGTTTCTCAACATCACTGGCCACACGGCGCACATAACGCGAGGTGCGGGTGATCTCGTCCAAATCCACAAAACCCACTTTTTGTCCAGATGCGGAAGACGCGACAACAGCCGCCTCCGTTTTTTCTGTAGATGTAGATTTCTTCATCGCAACCACAGGTGTCTCCGCTACCACTGGAGTGGTTGGAGTTTCTGCGGATGCGGAAGTTGCCTGCGCTTCAGGCGTCGGCGTGGGGGTAGCCTCGCTGCCTTTTTTCACCACACTGTTTGAACCGCGCAAACGGGAAATAAAACCACCGTTCCCACTATCTTCCGCCCAAGCAGCGCTCACCAACGTCGCCGCTGCAACGCACAGAATTATTTGTCTTTTCACTAGTGCAATCCGATCTTACAAGTATGATCTTTCGGACGTCCGTCCGCATTGAACTTGTCATATGCCTGCTTTTCAAACTCCTTGTACATCCCCAAGCGCTTCATCATCGCGTTGAAATCCACTTGGTGCCCATCAAACTCCGGGCCATCCACGCACACATACTTCGTTTCGCCGCCCACAGTCAAGCGACAACCGCCGCACATACCCGTGCCATCCACCATCATGGTATTCAGACTGGCAAACGTCGGAATCTTATAGGGACGCGTAGTCTCACATACAAACTTCATCATAATGGGCGGGCCGACAGTGATACAGTAATCCACCTTCTCACCGCCGTCAATCAATTCCTTCAGCGCCTCGGTTACCAACCCCTTGCGCCCGGAGGAACCGTCGTCGGTGGTGACAATCAACTGATCGCAAATCGAACGCATACGCTCCTCAAAAATAATCAAATCCTGGCTGCGTGCGCCCAAAATCACAATCACCTTGTTTCCCGCCTCATGCAACGCCTTGGCAATCGGGTAAAGCGGCGCAATACCCACCCCGCCGCCAACACAAACTGCGGTACCAAACTTTTCAATATGCGTGGGCGTACCTAGCGGGCCAACCACATCACAAATATCATCGCCCACCTGTTTATCAAACAGCTCTGCGCTGGTACGTCCTACTTCCTGCACCACGAGTTCCAGCGTGCCACGCACCGGATCGGTGTCTGCAATCGACAGCGGAATTCGCTCGCTGTCCGAGTTGGGACGCAAAATCAAAAACTGTCCCGCTTTCCGTACCCGCGCGATATCCGGTGCTTCTACCAACAAACGAACGATTTTAGGAGAAATCACCTCTCGTTCAAGAATCTTAGCCATGAGTTTTATTGTCCTTTATCCGGTAGTAACACGACCAGCGTCTCTACAAGACGCCACCGTCTCTCGCATTTTGGCGTTTTCTCACGTAATCCGCAAGAAAAAATGTAACGTTCAAACCGCATGGGGTGCATCTTGCTTCCGTTACCATCGGGGGGATACGTTGTTTTTATGGCCAGGATAGCGCGCGCGGGGCAGACATTGGGGACTGGAAGCGATTTTTCTGGGGGAATATCCATCGTCCCCGATATGATACATACGTCGCTCCCCAGAAAATTCTTTTCCTGTCCCCTATGCCTCAGATGAGGGATAGGGGTTTTATAAAAACAACGTTTTACTT
>DNPO01000328.1:0-4237 GCA_003501375.1 Candidatus Sumerlaeota bacterium
CATGGTTGGCGGTGTCCTCTCGTTTGGGGGTGTAGATGCAAAATGGTTCTTCGGCCAGGTAATCGCCCGTCATGGCATAGGCGCGGGCGCGGCATCCACCGCAGACCTGGCGGTAATCGCAATAACCGCAACGTCCGTGGTAATCATCTACTTGGCGCATTTCCTGAAAGACGGGTGAGGTTTCCCAGATGGTTTTAAAGTCATAATTTACCGTGCGCAAATCACCGCATTCCTGTTCAAGGAATCCGCAAATTTGCGCCTTGCCCGTGTGCGAAATAAACGCGAACGATTGCCCACCCATGCAGCCTTTGGTCATGGCGTCGAGACCGTGCGTCTGCGGGGAAACGCTGCGACCGACGGCGTTTTCGCGTTGGCGCAAAATGCGGTAATAATGCGGAGCGCACGTAGGTTTGAACGGGATGGGGGAGAGGGCGCGTTGTTCATAAATCCAGTTAAGGGTACATTCGTACTCTTCGGGGGAGAGCGCTTCGTCTGCCATTTCCGCGCCGCGCCCCGTGGGCACTAACAAGAAGGGATGGTATGCTGCCGCGCCAATCCGTACGGCTAAATTCAATATCTGTGCCAACTCGCTCAAGTTTCTTTTTGTGATAGTAGTGTTGATCTGGAATTCGAGTCCGACAGATTTTGCTACGTCCGTAGCATGTAGCGCCGCATCAAAAGCGCCGGGTGTTTGGCGGAAATCATCGTGAGTGTCGGCGGTTGCTCCGTCAAGACTCAGACTGATGCGTTGGATACCGCTGTCTTTTAATTGCCGGGCTATGCTCACATCAAGCATTCCGCCGCAGGTCGCGAGTACCATGCGCAAGCCAAGCGATGTGCCGTGCTGTGCGATCTCAAAAATATCGGGCCGCAACAACGGTTCGCCACCCGTCAGGATGATGATAGGTTTAGCGAAGGCAGCAATCTTGTTCAGCGTTTGCATACATTCTGCCGTACTAAATTCGTTGGGGTACGGGCCATGCTGCGCAGATGCGCGACAATGGCGACATTGCAAGTTGCAACTGCGCGTTACTTCCCAGGCGATGAGACGGGGAGTTAGTCCTTCAGCCATTGCGCGGCATCCTTTGCGTGGTACGTTAGAATCAAGTCTGCTCCTGCACGCTTAAAACCCGTCAAGGTTTCGAGCACAATGCGGCGTTCGTCAATCCATCCTTGCGCGGCAGCGGCTTTTACCATCGCATACTCACCGCTCACGTTGTAAACAGCAGTTGGACGGTGGAAGGTGTCTTTTACGCGCCGTACCATATCCATGTAGGCGAGACCTGGTTTTACCATGACAATGTCCGCGCCTTCTTCCAAGTCGAGGCGCACCTCCTCCAGCGCTTCATCACCGTTGGCCGGGTCCATTTGATAGGAGCGCCGATCGCCAAATTGCGGGGCGGAATCTGCCGCCTCGCGGAAGGGACCATAGTAGGCAGAGGCGTACTTGGCAGCGTATGACATGATGGGCGTGTTGCTGAAATTGTTGTTATCCAAATGCGTGCGAATAGCCGCGACGCGTCCGTCCATCATATCGCTGGGGGCGACCATGGTTGCGCCCACTCGTGCATGGCTGAGGGCGACACGCGCCAGAAGTTCCAGCGCGGCATCGTTGGCTATTTCGCCATTGATGACCGGTCCGCAATGTCCGTGATCGGTGTACTCGCAGAGGCATACGTCCGTGATCAGTTCGAGCGGAGCGTCGCTTGCCGTGTTAACCTCGCGGCTGAGTGCGCGCAAAGCGCGTTGCACCGTCCCTTCGGGATTGGCCGCCTCGGTACCCGCGGCATCTTTGCGTTCAGGGATGCCAAAGAGCATGATCGCGGGAATTCCCAGATCGCGGACGGCCTTGCACTCTTCCACCAGCGTATCAACGGAGAAGTGGTAGCACCCGGGCATGGAGGATATTTCGCGCTTGACGCCGCTGCCAGGTACGACAAACAGGGGGTAAATGAGATCATCAACGTGCAGGTGATTTTCACGCACCATCCGACGGAGAGTTTCTGTTTTGCGCAAGCGGCGCATACGCAGTTGGGGAAACGCAGGCATAGTCGTCAAATACTCTTTCCATGAACAATCGGTCACATCTGGGCCGGAGCCCTTAGATTAGAAAATTGGCAGGACAAAAGCAAAACAAAAAGATGACTTGTCGCCGATCAATGATACTCTCACCTAAATTCCGGTAGCCCTGTCGTTGGAAGAAATCCCTAGTGCGCCGAAGTGGTTATCTGAAAAGCGGCTTCCACGGCACCCTCCAAGGTATACGGCACAGGATTTTCGGGGGCGGTACGCGTTAACCAGAGCAAGTACTCCCGATTGCCCGCTGGCCCCAGAATAGGGGAGGGGATGAGGCCTGCGGCGAAGAAACCGTTTTGCGGCACAGCCTCCAGCACGATTTCCCGCAGCACTTGCATATGCACCGCCGGATCGCGCACTACGCCGCCTTTGCCTACGCCCGCCGGTCCGGCCTCAAACTGGGGTTTGATTAACGCGACGGCTTGTCCCGTATCTGGACGCAAAATATTCGAGGCTGCTGGCAGTATTAACTTCAATGAAATGAAGGAAACATCCGTTACAACCAAGTCAATAGGGTCCGACAGGGTTTCCGCTTTCAAGAAACGCGCGTTGGTATTTTCCATCACTACCACACGCTCATCGTCTCGAATTTTATCAACTAACTGATGTGTTCCAACATCAATAGCGTAGACCTTGGACGCGCCATGCTGCAACAGGCAATCGGTGACCCCGCCCGTTGATGAGCCAATATCAGCACATACGGTAGGGGAGGGGGAGAGGAGGGGGAATGCATCGAACGCCGCTTCCAGTTTCCAGCCCCCCCGGCTAACAAACCGATCATGCAACGGTGTAACCAGCAGGGGAGCGTCCTCAGCCACGCGCAAACCGGGCTTGTCCAAGACACGCGTATCCTGGCGCACTTGCCCTGCGCGAATCATGCGTTGCGCTTTTTCGCGGCTGTCGGCATGGCCGTGTTCTACCAGGTATTGATCCAAGCGAATTTTAAGAGAGGGATGAGGGCGAAGGGATGAGGGATGAAACGGCTTGGGCGTTTCATTGATTTCTTTTCTATCTGCTATTTCTGGGCTTGCGTTTCTGTTCTTTTCATCCCTCATCCCTCTGCCCTCATCCCTTCCCTACGTTTTTGCTTTAAGTCTTCCCGAATCATTTTTGCCGCTTCCACGGTGCGTTTCGCGCAATCGGTAAACGTTCCGTTTTCATGACGCAAGACGTGACTTTTTAACGTGTTACCTAAAGGCGTTGTCCATCTTGGCGAAAGACCGCGCGTTCCTAACAGTACGCCCAACACGGTACCCACCAACGCGCCATTTGCCGCGGGATTGTAACCACCGCACACGGCAATCCCGAGTGTTTTGTCGAAGTTTTTCTTGCCATACAGCAACGCCATAATAGCAACCAGCGTGTTCGGAATTACGTGGTTAGCCAAGCGTTGCGGCTGAGTGCCACGCATCTCGTCCCAGCAATCTGTCCATTCCAGATGCCGCCGTTCCGCTTCCAGCAACCAGGCAATACTTTGGGCCAAACGTGACTCTGCAGGTATTTGAGCCAGTGCGGTTCTTACCAAAACGCTCGGATCAGATTCGATAAATGTTGCCGCAATCAGCGCAGCGGCAAACATTGCGCCGTAGATGCCGTTGCGGGTGTGGCTGAAACGCGCATCTCGCCAAGCCAATTCCGCAGCCTTTAACGGCATGCCGGGGCAGAGAAGCCCGTACAGTTCGCCACGGCTTCGTGCGCTCATGTCTTCACGGAAAGGATTTAGAAATCCCGCCAGCAAAGCCCAGTCAAATCCTGTTTTCTTTTGATTGATTTCTTCATACTTAACTGAGATATGTTCCTGTAACACATTAAGAGATGACTGGCTTTCAGAAGGCGGAAAATAGGCGAGGGGCAACATTTCCAACCATTGCTGTCCGACATGCTCCGTGGTAAAGTTTACCCCGCGGTTGTGCACCATATCCAAGACGGTCTGCCAAAAGTCAAAAGCCGCATCTGGCTCCATTGCCCGAATTTTTTCACGAGAGGAATCAATGGCGATTATTCGCAATCCGCGACTTGCGGCACGACTATCACTTGGAGCGTAGGATTCTACAGGCCAGGCATCGGCACCCTTGAACCAGCGTTCTACCTCCTGTCGTTCTTTACGGTCAGGATGCGCGGTGAACGGTTCAACCTGAAAAGGTCGTCCAAGGGAACATCC
>DNPO01000328.1:4555-5162 GCA_003501375.1 Candidatus Sumerlaeota bacterium
TGGAAGAGCAAAAACGAAGCGGAATCCAAAGCGGTCGCTTCATCATCTACCGCGGACGCGGCCTTCCTGATCGTTGCATATTCCTCTGGCTCCTCGTACTGTGCCTTGGGCGACAACGGCATCTCAGCAATTTCGGAAACCATGGCTTCCAATTCCGCGATATCCTGTTCACCGCAGCGGGCAAGACGACGCAGCCAAGCGTCGCGGTCTAACAAGTATCCCTCATCAACGCGTTGCTGAATTTCCAAAATCAGACGATGATACAGCGGGCAAAAGCCGAACATGATGCCGACGCTCCTTTTGCGCAGCGTGTATGATAATGGCCTTGTCGTCATGCGGCAAGTGGAAAGCGATAGGAGGGTGCAGGCCAAGGCGTTTTTCTTGACTTTTGCGCTGGTGGCGCGTATCTCCTAATCAAGAAGGAGGAATCTGCAATGTTTGAGAAAAAATTGGATATCGAGGAAGCGCCAGATCAACTACACATGAAAAGCAGAAACACAACTTCGTTAAATTTGCATTTAACGAAGTTTAATCTCAAAAAACGAGATTTAGCGCTTTATCGAGCAATTATTCTTCAACTTGCCTCGATGGCATCTCTTTTTTTGTT
>DNPO01000142.1 GCA_003501375.1 Candidatus Sumerlaeota bacterium
GCGCCGTTGGCGCTAAAAACATCAGGATGATGCGTTGATCTATCTCTTTGTTAACACTCCCAAGAAAACATCTTGGACAGATAGTGGCTTGCAAACAACCAGTTGAGGCAAGCGCGCATAACTCGCTCAAAGCAATTTCGAGTTCCAAAGAAAAAAACGGACGCGTGGGCACCTTGAAAAAAACAACAGACTTATCACGCTTGCATTTGCTCCGGAATGTCATATGACCAGTACGCAACTCGCGCTCTGTCTGTAGACCACAAAAACGGCACCTTACCAAACAAAACGGCTAAACAACAAGAGGCTTAGGAAAGACCCGGAGGAAAAATGCCCCCATCCTTAATGGTGTGTGGTGACATGGCCCCGTATTCCGAAGAGGCGATGTCGCGACTTGGAAAACTCTGCTGGGTCTTCCCCTTCTAGGTGGTTCCTTGTGACTGCGTTGTAAAAAAAGATTCGGAATTCGTCTTTTTCCCCAAAACCCTTGACGAAATGGTTTTTTCCCGTCAAAATGCAGACTGCGGGTGTATCGTCGTCAGGTAGCGGGGTGTTTGCTGCCCTTCAGCCAACACGATACTTTACCCATCTTCCATGCGCCCCAAGGGGCGACGAAAGTTTGGTTCATGAACAATCGCAACTTAAAAAATCTTGCCTTGTGGATTGCCATTTTTTTGGCCTTCGCTCTAGTGGCAAAATCCGTCCATCAAACCGACCGCCCGGAAAAATTGCCGCTGGTCGAACTTATGAAGGTTGGTGATGAAGGCCGCATTGTGGGCGAGGTCGTCGACAGCGGCGGGCTGCTCAAGGGAAAATACAAAGCCGTTGCCACCGAAGCACCAGGCATCACACCGCCCACCCCGGAAAAAGCCGCGGATAAAAACGCTCCCGGCCCCGGCGAAAAACTCTTCGAAACCGAATATATGGGCACGCAGGATCAAGCCGTTCTTGACTGGGCGCGCAAGAACAACATCCAGTACAAAGCCCAGCGTACCAGCGAGATTTTCAGCATGGTGCTGCTTAACGTGCTGTTGCCCGTCGTCATCATGGTCGTCCTCTGGATATTCCTGATGCGTCAGTTTCAGTCCGGCAACAACAAGGCCATGTCGTTCGGCAAGAGCCGCGCAAAACTGGTGACGGACGGACAAACCAAGGTTATGTTTGCCGACGTCGCGGGTATTGATGAGGTCAAAGAGGAATTGATGGAAATCATTCAGTTCCTGAAAGACCCGGATCGCTTCTCGCGCCTCGGCGGTAAAATCCCCAAGGGCGCTCTGCTGTATGGGCCGCCTGGGACGGGTAAAACCCTGATCGCCAAAGCCGTTGCGGGCGAGGCGAGCGTGCCATTCTTCAGTATCAGCGGTTCTGACTTCGTCGAAATGTTCGTTGGCGTGGGCGCGTCCCGCGTGCGTGATCTTTTTGAGCAGGGCAAGAAGGCGCGCCCCTGCCTTATCTATATTGACGAAATCGACGCGGTCGGTCGCTCGCGCTTTGCGGGCATCGGCGGCGGACACGACGAGCGCGAACAAACGCTCAACCAGTTGCTGGTGGAACTCGACGGCTTCAATTCTAACGAGGGTGTGATCGTCATGGCCTCGACCAACCGACCGGATGTGCTCGACCCTGCGTTGCTGCGCCCCGGTCGTTTCGACCGCCAGATTCGCGTGGATCTGCCCGATTTGGTAGGACGCGAAAAAATTCTGATGGTGCACACCAAGCCGCTGAAAATTTCGACGGAGATTTCTCTCAAGACCATTGCCAAGGGCACGCCGGGTTTCAGTGGTGCTGATCTGGCCAACCTGGCCAATGAAGCCGCTCTGCTTGCTGCGCGTAAGGGCAAGGAAGTGGTCGAGATGGACGATTTGGAAGAAGCGAAAGATCGCGTGTTGATGGGGCCGGAACGCCGCAGTCTGGTAATGACGGAGAAGGAACGCACCAACACGGCATACCACGAAGCAGGCCATGCGTTGATCGCCAAACTGACCAACAGCACTGCCCACCGCGTGCATAAAGTAACGATCATCCCGCGCGGACGCGCTCTGGGTCTGACTTCCATTCTGCCCGAGCAGGACATGCTGAGCCAGTCCCGCGTGCAACTGAAAAATACCATCCTGTGCCTGATGGGCGGCCGTGCGGCAGAGGACATTGTCTTTGATGAAATGACCACTGGCGCGGCGAACGATCTGCAACGCTGCACCGAAATCGCCCATCGCATGGTATGCGAATTCGGCATGAGCGACAAACTCGGCCCGCGTACGTTTGGCGAACCAACCGCGCAGGTCTTCCTGGGACGCGACATTGGGCGTCAGCGTGAGTATAGCGAAGACACCGCGCGGATCATTGATACGGAAGTGCAAGACCTGTTAGTCAGTGGGTATGCCGATGCCAAGCATCAACTGGAAGGCAGCCGCGAGGCGCTGGAACGCATCAGCCAAGCGCTGCTGGAACGCGAAACGCTCGACAGCGACCAACTGGATATGTTGATCGCAGGCGAACCGTTGCCGCCCCTGCTGGAACCGCTGAACGGTAAAAATGGAAACGGCGACAACAGCACGCCTTCCGCCCCGGCAAGCGAACCCACCCTTTCCCCAGCAGCAAATGAATTGCCGCTGGAAGGAACGGTTTAGCGTTTTTCTTTACAGAAGTCCTTTTCGTCCCTTTTGTCCTTTATGTCCTTTTCTGAAAGGACGTAAAGGACAAAAGGGACGAAAAGGACTTAGGAAACAAAAAATGCGACTGTATAAAACCTCCGCGCAGGAATTATTTTCCACCAGCATCCCATTTGCATGTACAAACGCAACACTTCGTCTGCGCAATCACGAGAGTTTGACATGACAATATCTTGCCCGCCCGTAGCGATGATTATTTTCAATCGGCCCGAGACCACTGCGCGGGTATTTGAGCGTGTTCGCCAAGCAAGACCTAAAACATTATTGGTTGTAGCGGATGGCCCGCGCTCCGACCGCCCCGATGAGGCGGAGCATTGCGCTCAGGCGCGCGCAATTACGGAAAAAGTAGATTGGGATTGCACGGTGTTGCGTAACTACTCTGAAACCAACATGGGGTGTAAACAACGTCCGATCAGCGGGTTGAACTGGGTTTTTGAAAATGTGGAGGAAGCGATTATTCTGGAGGACGATTGCCTGCCCGACCCATCCTTCTTTTTGTACTGCGGCGAGATGCTGGAACGCTATCGGAATGATGCGCGCGTAATGGTGATCAATGGCAATTCGTACCTGCCCACTGGTTGCAAAATGCCACGTAGCTACGCATTCTCGCGGCTGCTGCGGAGTTGGGGGTGGGCGACGTGGCGCAGGGCATGGGCGCTGTATGATGTAGAAATGAAACAGTGGCCCGCTTTCCGCGACAGCGGAGAATTGGAACGTCTTTTTTCCCAGAAGGCGTGTCAGACGAGTAAAACGGAACTCGAACGCGCGTTTAACGGAACCTATACGCAGGCGTGGGACTATCAGTGGCACTTTACCATTTTGATCCACGGCGGCTTGTGCGTGCGTCCTTCTGTGAATCTGGTGGCCAATTTGGGAATTGGGAGCGGCGGCGGTGGCACGCATACCCAGACTGACCATCCACTGGGGGCGTATCCGTCGCAAGCAATGGCGTTTCCACTCAGGCATCCGGCAACTGTTGCCGCAGATGAGCGGCTGGATCGCGAAGAATTGTTGTTTATGGATCGGTTAAGTCCGCGGCAAGGATGGCAGCAACTTTTGCCCAGGACGGGGATTGTTGGAAAACTAAAGAAGATGTTTTTGGGATAACCGCAAAAGACGCAAGAGACCCCAAAGGGTATTTCTTGTCACTGCCGTCATTTTTTTCATCCCGCCGGAGCGAAAACAAAACCGTCAACATTTGGATTTTTACCCATTACCTCAGGAGAAAAAACATGCGCCCGTCTACTCTGCTTCGTAAAATATCTATGATCTCCAGCCTGACCCTTTTGCTCACGTTGTCCGTTGGTTGTGAAACCGCCGGCATGCGTGAAATCCGTGAACAACGCGAGCGGGAAGTGCTGGATTTGCAAAACCGACTGGATGCAAAAACCCGTGCCATTGCAGACTTAGAAGATAAGTACGCCAAAGAAAACCGCACGCTCAAACAACAAACAGCCGTGGTGCAAGACAACGTTCGCAAAGTACAGGATGAGCACTCCACGGTCGAGCAGCAACTGACCGCAAAAAATGCCGAACTCGCTGCCGCCTTGCAAGCGGCACAAACCAATCAAACAACCGAAACTGGCAAGTTTAATGCTTCCATCCAGGCGCTCGCCGCTGAACGCGATAAGTTAATCGCCGAGCGCGACAAACTGGCGGAGGACATCAAAAACCGCGATAAGAATACCGAGGCGCAACAGGCCGTTCTCGCTCAAAAGGGCAACGAGGCCAAGGGGCTGGAGGGACAGTTGCAAAAGGCCAAGGCAGACCTTGCCGATGTGCAGGCCAAACTAACCGATACGCAAACCAAATTAGCCGCAGCGGAAAAAAGCAAATTGGACTCCGACAAAGCAAAAACGGATGCGGACAAGGCCCGCCTGGATGCCGAAAAATCCGCCAAGAAATCCGCCCCGGCGGTAGATGATGATATCCGTTCGGCATACACCCTGCTTCAGGCAGCGCTCAAGCCGCTGGCCGAGCAAAAATACGCCTCCGTGGCGTTGGATGAATCGCGCGGATTGGTCGTGCGCATTTCCGCCGACTACCTGTTTGAGAAAGACTCCGTGGTGCTGGACAAAGTGGCCGGAGCCACACTCGATACGCTCGCGGGCGTCTTCAACCGCTACCCGGAAAAATATATTGAAGTTCAAGGGCACACCGACAACGCACCCGTGTCCAACCTGCCCTTTGAGGACAACTGGGGCGTGGCGGGGGAACGGGCGAACAAAGTGGTGCGTTATTTCACCCAGGAAAAGAGCGTTTCCGACAGCCGAATCAAAGCCGT
>DNPO01000207.1 GCA_003501375.1 Candidatus Sumerlaeota bacterium
TTCTGCTGTTGCAAGTTCCGTACAATCGCTTCCACAACGCGTTGAACTGAAATTCCATCCAAACAATCCTTGTTCAGCGGACAGTTCAACTCAAAACACGGTGCGCAGGAATGGGTCACAGTAAGCGCTTCTTCGTTTTCGAAAAACGGCACCAGGTTCGGCGGAGTCGATCCGCAAAGCCAGAGGATCGGAATGCCCATGGCGGAAGCCAGGTTGCGAGGGCCAGAATCAATACCGACAAATAGCGCACATTTGCGCAAGAGTTCCGCCTGTACTGGGAAATTGAACAATGCGACAGTGGCATTTTGCTGCCCCTCTAAACAGCGGGTCTGTTCTCGGTCTGACGGATGATTCAAAACCAAAAAATGCACCCGTGGCAATGCGCGGATCACTTCCAATACACGCTTGGGATTCCAACTGCGACTTTTGCACCCGCGCGAATACGCATGCAAAGCAACCAGCGGTTTTCGTTTTTCCAACCGATGCTTGCGCAGAAAATGGTGGGCACGCCATGAGGAAAACCATCCCGGCGTGTAATCAAAAGTCAGGGAATCCGGTTCCACATCGGCCACCGTGCAAAAAAGTTCTGTACACGACATGTGATCCCGATACTGTGCCAGTTGATCCTTTTTCTCACGTGAAATCAGCAGTCCGGTTTCGGCATCGGGTGCAATACAGTCTACCCGCCAGTCGTTGCCACGCCGCTCCTCCGCTTGAATCGCATGGCACGTTTGCGCCGCCTGCTTGCCTTCCTGTAAATTGATTAGAAGATCAAACTTTTCCCGCTTCAATCGTCCTAAAACGTCCGGGTGACAATACGGCAAACCAACAACGCGATCCACATTCAGATTGCGCTTGACCAGATCACGCCATTTCTTCATGGTAACGTACGTGAGTTCGCTGTCGGGATAACGCGCCTTGAGACCGCGTAGCACAGGCGTGGTATACAAAATATCGCCCATGGCTCCCAAACGGAATACGAGTATTTTCATGGCTGGCTGCATGCGACGCGGCGCTCCCTTATCTGTGTATTCTTTCACGATACTTTTCCGCATGCAACAATGAAAATTAACAATCCTCGAACGCGGTATTGCCAAACCTAAAGTAGGAAAAAAAACAGGGATAACCTAAGTAAAACCTCATATTTAAGGGTATTTAGGATTGCTTGGCAATCATTAGCGGTTAATGAAGGGCACTAAATTCATGACCAAAATATTTTCGCTTTCCATGCTCATACTCCTTTTGGGGCTTGCTGTTGTTTTGGGTATGGAAACGCGTTACCCCATCTACCGCATTCAGGAAGCCGCGTCCTACCCGTATCAACTGGACGCCGAAGAAGGCTTTATTCTGAAGCAAGCCATGCGGTTGGCGGATGGGCATATGCTGTACCAATCAATTGACAAACCGCCTTACCTCGTGGATAACTACCCGCCGCTATACCCTGCATTGTGGAGCCTTTTTGTCGACCAAACACATCCATCGCTGGCAGCAGGCCGCTGGATTTCCGGCGCGTCGGGATGGATTGCCGCTGCTGCTATTTTTCTCATGATCTTCCTTGCAGCACGTGGTGTTCCGTTTCTGCTGGCGTTCGCCGTGGCGCTAATTCCCCCGATGCTGTTTATGACCTCGTATGCGTTTTTGCGCTGGGTAGGCTACACGCGCGTGGACATGCTGGCGCTCGCCCTATCGCTGGTGGGACTGGCAATTTTTCAAGGCAGGGGCAATCATCCCAATCGCTGGCAACAGGGCGTAGCGATTGGATTTTTTCTCCTGGCCGCATTGACCAAACAAACCGCAGTTCTTGCAGCAGGCGCCTGCTTCCTGCAATTGTTGCTGCAAAAAAAATGGCGGAATGCGCTGGGCTTTGCCGTGGCAATGGCCGTGGGGATTCTCGTCCCGTATGGCACCCTCGTCGCAGTAACCCACGGCGGGTATTGGAAGCACGTAGTAACCTACAATGAAAACGTCATGAGTTGGAATGAAATTTGGATATTCTGGGGACCACAATTGTGGCAACTTTACCATTTTCTTTGGGTTGCGGCACTGGCTTTTCTGGGCTGGGGCGCTTGGAATACTCTTCGGAAAAATGCAAGCCTTCCCACATTACCCACCCTTTATTTTTTGCTCACTTTTGCTTCGATTGTCACCGTGGCAAAAGCCGGATCGGCGGAGAATTACGTGCTGGAGCCGATGGCAGGATTGGCGCTTTTTCTCGGCGCATCGCTTGTCGCGTTGTTGCGCACGACCCTTAATTACGATGCACCACGGCGCAGCAGAATCATTGCGGTAAGTGTTACCACGTTATCTTTTTCACTGCTGCTCGCCCACGCCATTTTCTTTTATCAAGTAGAACAAATTCTTTTCATGCGAGCGCCGCGCCCGAACGGGCCGACGTATGCGGCGGATAACCAGGTAATGCGCATTTTACGGGAGCGTCCAGGTCGGGTGTTAGCGGAAGACCCCATCTACGCGATACTGGACGGACGTGCGTTGGAATTTCATAACTTTATTATGACACAACTGACGCTGGAGAAAAAATGGGACGAGACACCTTTTCTGAAGAGCGTGCAAGAACGTCAATTTTCGCTACTCATCGCGCACACGGATATCCGCAACGAAGACCAGTACTGCAACCGATACTCGCCCGCATTGCGGGAAATGCTGCGCCAGAATTATGAATTACTCAAGACGCTGGAACGCCCGCAACCACTGCAACCGATTTATCTTTTTGTGCCGAAAGGTACGGTGGGAAAATAAGCCCTATTTATCGGGCACCAACACTCCCCCGGTGGTGATCCAGCGTCCACCGCGTTCCATGTGCCCCAGAATCACGCGACGCAATCCCGTATCGCGTGGCGCGCGCTCCAAATCCTTAACCGGTCCGCCAAACACCCAGTGCAGCATCTGCGAATCATCCGCCCCGGGTACGGGAAAGAGGCGGAACATTTGTTGAAACCGAATGATGTTGGAATCGGCAGGCATGTGGTCTACAAACTGCGCATCCAAAAACCACGAGATGCAAGCGTATGCCCTCCACGCAAATTCGGGGAAGTACCGGGCAAAAAACTCCTTGCTTCGATTCAAGGAGGTTATGCACTGCGGATAGATCAGCGGGCCGGAACTGGGAATGTGTACAAACAATACCGGCGTACTTTTGCAGACGACTTCCTCCCACGCCTCCGCCGCAAAATCCATCGTGCGGGGCACCACGCGTCCGGCTGGGAAAACTTCAATGCCATGAATAACCGCGTCAGTTGCTTCGAACGGTGCAGACCAGCATTTCTCAGGAGGTTTCATCCCCCAGGAATCAGCGAAATAACCATCGGGCCGAAAGTGCATGCCGTTGCCTGCCAGAATCAACACCTGTTTTTGCCGCCGATGATGGAATATGTGAAAATCATACGGAAAAGCCTGCATTTCAAATTGGAGCCGTCCCAACGAAAAAAGCGTTCCATTAAAATGGGGAAATAATTTTTCCTTGTCACTCAAGCCCCACACGCCCAAAGTGTCGTGGTGGTGCTGCATCCAAAGAGCGAGATCAGTCAGGGTTTCGACCAGCACACTTTCTGATATTTGCCGCTGTTTGTAAATTTCCTGCAAGGCGGAAATCCCAGAGAGAAAGAGCACCGCATAAAACATGTCAGCGGTATCCGAAACAGAACGGGGAATATCCGGCCAAGTGGCTATTTCGGCTAGCGTGGCAGTGCGATTGACAAATAACGCATGATGGCAGTGCCAGATCAAGCGCTGGAGTGCTGCAGAATTTTGAAACATGGGAAGCGCACTTAAAAAGGCCTGTTCTACTTCGAGCGTCATGTGAAGCAATCGACAGGCTGCGCGGATATAACGCTCCTGCAGAAAGAAACAGTCCTCCAGCCGAAACGATGCCTGCGATGCCATCCAGTCGCGCAACCAGTCTTCCGGGGGTGCGGCAATCCCTAAATTGGAAACGATTTTTCCACAATCGGAGAGTGCTGAAAAATCTTGCCGTAACTCAGACATGGTGATCCTCCTTCTTTCAATGAACTGCCATGACTATAGGTGTATGTGTTTTTGAGGGTTCATGCAATAAAAATATAACCATTCGGTATGGGGAAAAATCCCATACACTGTGAGATTGCACTGAGAAAAATTTTGCGCTACAATAGCCAAAATCAGAAGGATAAAAAGGATTCTTTCGCATTTTCCCCTGTCCCTATTTTCACCTTTTAAGGAGATGCTTGCTGATGGATGCTTCCAATAAAACACCTACCTCATTTTCGGCGATCCACCACTCCCCCGTAGCGGGCAGTTGGTATCCCGATGATCCCCATGAATTGCGGCAAGTCTTGGCCAGTTTTTTCGCTCATCTCCCCGCGCAAAAAACAACCAATACCATCGCCGCCATTGCCCCACATGCCGGCTATGTCTATTCGGGCCAAACGGCCGCCTTTTCCATTGCGGCGCTGGCGGCACGGCAGCCAAACATTGATCGGCTCTTCATTCTGGCACCCAGCCATTCCGTCGGATTTCGTGGCGTATCCATTGGCAATTTTGACGCCTATCGCACGCCGCTCGGCGATGCTGTGGTGGATAAGAAGGTGGTGGAGCAGTTACGCAAATGTCCGTTAGTACAAGAAATACGCCAGGCGCATGAGCATGAACACGCCGACGACATCCAAATTCCGTTGTTGCAATACGCCTTCGGTGAGCGCATGCCGTTGATCGTTCCCATTGTGGTGGGCACCCAACATGAGAGCGACTACCCCATTATAGCCAATGCATTATTAGAGCAAATGGGGGCGGATAGCGCCGTGTTGGTTTCCAGCGACTTCACGCACTATGGCCCCAATTATGGTTATGTTCCGTTTCCCAATAATGGGGACACAGCGGACAATTTGAAAAAATTGAGTCAAGAGGCAGAACAAGCCATTCAGAGCCTTAGCCGGAAAGAATTTGAAAACCATCTCCATAAAACTGAGGACACGATCTGCGGAGCATCCCCCATCGCGCTTCTTCTGGAAATGTTACCACGAACAGCATGCACTTTTGTCCTCCACGCCGATACCAGTGGTGCCTTTACGCGAAATTATCACAATTCCGTCACTTACGTTTCCATCATCTTCACGCAAGATGGTGGATGGCAGACTCAGCACACCACACCCGATCAGTCGCTTGGACATGAAGAGCAAGAAGCATTGCTGAAGTTGGCGCGCACAACAATTGAAGCGGTTACCAACCGAAAGAAACCGCCAAGTGTGGAAACATACAAACACCTTCCACGTCTATCCATGCCGCAATCCGCTTTTGTCACCCTAACCGAGCAGGGTGAATTGCGTGGCTGCATTGGTTCCATTTTTCCCGAGGAACCGTTGCTGGAAAATGTCCGCCGCCATGCGGAGAACGCAGCACTGCACGACCACCGCTTCACGCCCGTTTCACCAGACGAGGTTGCACAATTGCATATTGAAATTTCTGTTTTGACCGTACCGCAACGGGTTAGTTCTTGGCGCGATATTCATATCGGACGCGACGGGGTGATTCTGAAATGCCAAGGGTATTCAGCGGTTTTTCTCCCGCAGGTAGCCCCGGAACAAGGGTGGGATGTGGAACAAACCTTGATGCACCTTTCCATAAAAGCAGGGTTGCCACCCAATAACTGGAAAAGTGAAAGCGCGCAATTTCTGACGTTTCAAGCGCAGGTGTTCGAGGAAAAGGAGAGCAGATAAAAATCCGAGAGAGTTCATATATCAAT
>DNPO01000001.1:0-776 GCA_003501375.1 Candidatus Sumerlaeota bacterium
GTCAATTCGCTGCTGGGGTTGGAACACGCAAACCATGCGGTGGTTTCGTGGAGCCTGAATCCGCAGTCCGTGATCGAGTGCTATGAGGCGGGCGCGGCATCGCTGGAAGATCGTTTGAAAGCGGCTGAGCGCGTTGCCGCCGAGGGCTACCCCATTCGGTTTCGGATTGATCCGGGAATTTTAATCCCGGACTGGCGGAAACATTACGCGGACTTGGCAGACGCGATTTTTAATTACGGTCTGCAACCGGAAAATATCACGTTGGGAATGTTGCGCCTGCTGCCGGGGCACTACGCCGTTACCCGAAAAGCGTACGGAATAGACCTGCACGACGCAGGTGTTTTGGAAGGCATTCATGGCGACGGCAAATTGCGCTACCCGGCAACGGAACGCGTTGCGTTTTACCAACATATTATCGATTGCGTTCGGACGCGCTCTCCGCAAACGCCCGTGAGTCTCTGTCGCGAAACCCGTGAGGTGATGAATGCGCTTCGCCCGCATCTGAATCCAAGGTGCAACTGCTGTCCGTAAGGGGCGTCTAAACAAGGGGCGTCGAGAAATAGTTCTGGCTCCCTGCATCTCCCCTAAAAATCCATTTCTTCTATTTTTCGATTTCTGCTCGCGCTGGACGCCAATTGACCAGATGCTTGTCGCCATACTCGGTCACGACCACCTCTGCGCAGAACGTCTTACCAGTCAATTTCCATGATGAAGGGATTTCTGCTTCGTCTATGTGAACTCCAAGGATTTTGCAGAACACTGCCAGAGCACGCAGC
>DNPO01000001.1:1121-2792 GCA_003501375.1 Candidatus Sumerlaeota bacterium
CAACAAGACTTCTCGCGGGCCGTGGCAATGATGGCCAACGTATGCCATCCCTCCCGGATGTTCTGCTCACGTCTTTTAGGTTTGCCAAGTGATAGATTCACACAAAGAACAAATACGCTATGACAGAAAATAAGAAATGTGTCTGTTACTACTCTGGCAAACAGCACCGGTGTGTGCGTTCTGCGTTCGCGGCTGCGCCTGAGAACGCCAGAATTCCCGCAAACGCCACACCGCGCCGGGGACACCCCGAATCCCCGGCTGGTAGGGAGAAATAACGCTTGCTCTGGCTTACGTATAATCAAGCCTGAATTCAACCACCGTAAAAGCAAAGTATTTGCAATTGTAACTTGAGCGTACGGTTTATGTTTTCAGACGCAAAACTCATTTGCCACCAGAACCCGGCACGGTAAATTCATAGTGTCCCGAACCCACCAGGAGGATGAGTTGCCCGTCTTGGAATGTGGATTTTTTCACGCCGCGTGCTGCAGTTGCAGCCCCTTGTCCTTCGCGGACTAATTCCGCTTTCTCAGCAGGAATAACGATTTCACTCTCGGTGTTGACGGGAACCGTGACGGTGAGTTTCAGGTTGTTGCCATCCACTTTCCACTCCGATTCCAGCAAGCCATAGGGCGTGCGAATACTGCCATGCGCATGGCTTAATCCACTCTGCGCGATAAGGGGCGCAATGCGGGATTTTTTGTAGCCGGGTTCAACAATTTGCAAACCACCCAGGTGTTGGAACATCCAGTCAGACACCGCACCATAAGCATAGTGATTAAAGGAGTTCATTCCGACGGGGCCAAATTCGCCATCCGCACGAATGGTGTTCCAACGCTCCCACATCGTAGTGGCCCCCATGCTGATTTCGAATCCCCAGGACGGATAGTCCTTGTTGAGTAAAAGACGCATGGCCAAATCATTCCGTCCGATTTTGGTAAGCGCAGGCAGAAGCCAGGGCGTGCCCAGAAACCCCGTGCTCAGGTGGTTGTTAGAGGCGGCAAGTTTTTCGATGTATTTGTTGGAGGTTTCTGTGCGCTGATTGGCATCCGCGATCATATCCATACCGAGCGCCAGCGCATAGGCCGTCTGCGTACCCGTATAAATAGCACCATCGGCTTGACGGTACGCGCTGCTGAAAGCGGCACGGATTTTGGGAACCAAATCAGTCCATTCCGTTGCCTGTTTGGTATCGCCCAGTCCTGCGGCCATCTCTGCCATCATGCGGGTGTTCTCAGCAAAATAAGCGGTGGCGATAACACGATGTTCCTGAAGGCGGTCTACTTTCTCAAGACTCAGCCAATCGCCAGAGAACCAACAACTACGTCCCTCTTCCAGCAAATTACCATCCTTCGTTGCGCTGTCGTAAACAAAGCGATAAAACTTCTGCATGGTCTCCCAATTCTGTCGCACAATACGAAGATCGCCGGTGCCGTGCCAGACCGCGTAAGGCACTGTGATAACAACGTCAGACCATCCGACGCCCGTGGGATCAAATTCCTTGCGCGGTTGCGGAACAACCGCCGAAATATTTCCGTTAGAATGTTGGTTATCACGAATATCGGCCATCCATTTTCCCAAGAAAGCGCGGGTGTCCTGATAGCGAGATGCGCTCGGAGCAAAAACACTGATGTCGCCAGTCCACCCCAGGCGTTCGTCACGCGCGGGCGTGTC
>DNPO01000220.1 GCA_003501375.1 Candidatus Sumerlaeota bacterium
GCGATCAGATGTTTTGTTGTCGCCGCAACCTGATCCGTAATTTTTTTTTGTAATCCCACTGGGGAGGCTCATATCCCATGAAAGTTAATGCCTACACCGTAGTCCCCTGTTTGCCCGAGGCTCTGAAACCTCTTGAGAAACTTGCTTACAATCTTCGTTGGTCTTGGGACCCCTCCACGCTCAGTCTGTTCCAGCGACTGGATCGTGAACTCTGGCAGGAATCGGGCCACAACCCGGTTCGTATGCTGGGAACCATTAAGCAGGAACGCTTGAATGCCGTCTTGCAGGACGATGGTTTCATGGCACACCTGGAGCGTGCCAGCGATGATTTCGACAAATACATGGGGGGGGTGAACTGGTTCAAGCAGACCTATGGTTCATCTGCCGCCTTAACCGTGGCGTACTTCTCCTTTGAGTTTGGTATCTCCGAAGCGGTTCCGATCTACTCCGGCGGTCTCGGTATCCTCGCGGGCGACCACATCAAGTCGTCGAGCGATCTGGGCTTGCCCATCGTCGGCGTCAGCCTTCTGTATCGCGAAGGTTACTTCCGTCAGTACCTGAATCCCGATGGCTGGCAGCAGGAAATCTATCCGGTCAATGACTTCTACAACATGCCGGTGCGTCTGCTGACGGACAAGGACAAGAAACCGCTGAAGGTCCGCGTGGAATTCCCCGGACGCATCGTGACGGTTCAGTTGTGGGAAATGGAAGTCGGCCGTTCCAAACTGTTGCTGATGGACGCGAACGTGCCGGAGAATACCCCCGAAGACCGCGACATGACTGCGCAGTTGTACGGTGGCGATCATGAGCAGCGCATGCGCCAGGAAGTGCTGCTGGGCATTGGCGGTATTCGCGCGCTTAAAGCCGCTGGTTACAAACCGGATATTTATCACATGAACGAAGGCCATGCAGCGTTCCTTGCGTTGGAACGTATTCGCATGATTATGGAAGAGCAGAAGGTGGACTTTGATGTTGCAGCGGAGGCCGTGCGCGCCAGCAACGTTTTCACCACGCATACGCCAGTGCCCGCAGGCAATGACTCCTTCTCGCCTGCGACGGTGGACTTCTATTTCCATGAGTTCATTCGCTCTCTCGGCATTGACATGGAAAAATTGCTGGGTCTGGGACGTCAAAACCCCTACGACCGCAACGAACCGTTCTGCATGACAGTATTGGCGTTGAACCACGCTGCTTATTCTAACGGTGTTAGTAAATTGCATGGCAGCGTTTCGCGCAAAATGTGGCAACGCGTTTGGCCGGGCACACCGCTTGATGAAGTTCCGATCGGTTCTATCACTAACGGCGTTCACACGAGCAGCTGGATTTCCCAGGAATTGGGCAATTTGTTTGACCGCTATCTGGGGCCGGACTGGTCGCGTAATCCCTCTGCCACCGCGCTGTGGAACCGCGCCGATGAAATCCCGGATGCCGAATTGTGGCGTACGCATGAGCGTCGTCGTGAGCGTCTGGTTGCTTTCGCACGCAAGCGCTTGAAGAAACAATTGGTTCAGCGCGGAGCGCCCGAGTCAGAAATTATGGCTTCCGACGAGGTGCTTGATCCCGACGCCCTTACCATCGGGTTTGCCCGTCGTTTCGCTCTTTACAAACGCGGAACGTTGTTGCTGCGCGATGCCACCCGCTTGAAAAAACTGCTGACGGACAAAGATCGTCCGATTCAGATCATTTTCGCTGGCAAGGCGCACCCGGCCGATACGATGGCCAAGGACATCATTCGCGAGTTGGTGCATTTCATGCGTGACCCCGCGATTCGTCGCCGCGTTCTCTTCATTGAGGACTACGACATGAACGTTGCCCGTTACTTGATGCAGGGTGTGGACGTGTGGCTGAATACGCCACGTCGTCCGCTTGAAGCTTCTGGTACCAGCGGGATGAAGGCTGCCGCCAACGGTGCGCTCAATCTGAGCATTCTTGATGGCTGGTGGTGCGAGGGGTATGCACCCAACACGGGCTTTGCCATTGGGCAGGGTGAGGAGTGGGAAGACCTGAATCAGCAAGACGAGATTGAAAGCGCCGCGCTGTACAACATTCTGGAGAAGGAAGTGATTCCCGAGTTCTACGATCGCGCTGCTGACGGTCTGCCGCGTGCATGGATTCACCGCATGAAGGGTGCCATCCAGCACCTGTGTGCCGGCTTCAATGCCAATCGCATGGTGAATGATTACATTTCCGGGCCATACATCGGTGCGGCCAGCGCAGGGATAAAACTTGCCGCTGACAGCCTGGCGGGTGCGAAGGAACTGTGCGAATGGAAGAAGCGCATGCGGCAGAATTGGAACGCGGTTCAGTTGGTGGACCTGAAGACTCCGACGGACAAAGAGGTATTGGTGGGCAAGGAATTGCCGATTCAAGCCACGATTCGCTTGGGCGCTATTCAGCCGACTGAAGTGCGGGTGGAAGCCTATTTTGGCGAGTTGAACTACAAAGGCGAGATCACGAATGCGACAGCGGCAACATTGGCATTTGATTCGGTGTCCGATGGCGTGTGCCTGTTCAAAGGCTCGATCACTTGTTCGACTTCGGGACGCTTCGGGTTTGGGTTGCGGGTGTTACCAGCCCACGAGTCGCTGGTGTCGCAGTTTGAGAGCAAGTTGATCTACTGGGCATAAGGCGGTCGCATGCTCTGTAGCATAGAAAAAGAGCGCCCCGTTTATCTGCGATGTGCGGATGAACGGGGCGTTTGGGTTTTAGTGATGCGAAGCATTATTTGACACTGGAGTTTGTCTTTTGCTGTCTTCTCCCCCAAAACGCCTTCTGCTCAACACGGTTGCGAATTTGTTCGGGCGCTTCTGGGCCAAGGCGCTTGCCCTGCTGATTGTCCCGTTTCTTATCAAGCATCTGGGGGATGGCGGTTGGGGCGTGTACTGCTTGGGCGGTTCCGCTGCCATGTTGATTTCGCTGGCGGATCCGGCTCTGACCTCTGGTTACACCAAAGTTTTTTCGGAGTACATTGCCAAGGGGCGGGCGGCGGACCTCAAGCGATTGGTAATTGCCGGGTTTGTGATTTATGGCTCCTGGAGCGTGGCGTTGCTTGCGCTTACCTGGGTTTTGATGCCGCACATTCTGGCGCTCGCGGGTATTTCACCCGCGGTACACCCGGAAGCGGGATTTTTCTTTTTTGCGTTGTTTGGATGGCGCTTTATTGCGGAAACTTTCAATGTTTTTTATCACCTCCTCAATGCCGCGCAGCGCATGACTACCGCAAGTATGTTCACCATGATTGGCGCGCTGATTCATTACGTTGCCATTATTGTGGTGATCATGTGCAACGGCGGGTTAGTCGCGTTGGGCTGGGTGTTCATGGCGTCATCGCTGCTTCAGGGGTTGTTGTTGATGATCCCTGCGCCAGGAATTTTGCGCAGCGTGCCACGCCTGGTAAATGCCACTCCACTGGGGTATCAGGTCCGTTATCTGCTTGCTTTTGCCTGGCCGCTGAAACTCGCGGCGAATTGTGAAACGGTGGTTTTGCAAACGGATAAGTTTTTTATTGCGCACTGGGCTGGTGTGGTGGCGAACGGGTTTTACCAAAAGGGAACCATCCTCACAATTGTGCTGCGTGAACTTTTGCGCGTTTGCACCAATGCGTTGTTGCCGGTAGCCACAACGCTTGTCGCGACCGGGAACAAGGAATTGCTCCGTGAGGCACACCGCCGTTCGGCGTTGATTTATGCACGGATTACCGCGCCCGTTTTTCTTTTCTTATTGCCAGCGGCACCGTTCTTATTATTGCTCTGGTTGGGCGAAGCCCCCTCGGTTGAGGCGGTCTTAGGGATGACATTGACGGGCTTGGCATTTCATGCGGGGACGGCATTTTCGGTTTCGATGGAATTTGGCGCGGCATCTCACCTGCCGCATTTGCAGATGCGCTCCGCTTTTTTATCGGCGATTATCAGCCTGGTTTTGGATGCTGTACTGATTCCATTTTTGGGGTGCTGGGGCGCGGGTTTGGCGTCGTTTATTGCTCTGGGCGCAAGCAGCCTTTATTACGCGCGGGTCATCTCACGGATTTTACACGAACCATTTGGACCGTTTGTTTGGCAGATTTATTTGGAACCTTTCCTCGCAGCCATTGTGCCCGCGCTGGGCCTGATGCTCATCACTTGGTCGTCGCGTCATGCGGAATGGGTTCTATCCGGGCACCGCTGGATGGCTCTGGGGCAGTTGTGCTGGATGAGTTTCGTGTACGTAATAGTATACGCGGCGCTGATGCTGGGGCGGAAGCGGTGAGTGCAGGGAAAAATACCCCATAAAATTGTTGGTTTTTCCAGCATTCCTTTGTAGAATGTGCCCATTGTTAGGTTGCGGCGTGTGCCGCCCGCTCCCATGCGGAAATGAGCAGGGAAGGCGCTACAGCGTGAGTATCGCTCATAAACTACTTCTATTGATTGCCGTATGCGTGGTTACGTCTACGCTGGCGATAGTTTTTTATCCGCGCTCGGCCAGTAATAGTTCGACGACGCCTCTTGCTTCGGCTGCGCGGAGTAGTGTTGCGTCATCCTCTGATACCGCGACCACTTCTTCCACGGCTGTTGCTTCGACCAATGTTTCTACACAAGCCTCTCCTAATTCCTTCATGTTGCGTTTGCAGATTTTAAGTGGTGCACCTGAGATCCGCGAAAAGGCCATCGGAATGCTGGTGGAGTTGCTGCGGAAAGGAATCGGGCGCGAGGTATTGAGTGAAATGCTGGATTCCGGTTTACCGGAGTTGGAAGAAGAAGCGCTGCACCAAATTTGCAATTTGCCGCAGGAAGCCCGTCCTCCCGTTTTGGAAAAATGCCTGGACAACAAGTCTAAGTCGTTCCGGCTGGAGGCGCTTCAGTTAATGCGCGACCTGAACGGGCCGGACGTGAATAGTTTGTTTGTAAAAGCAATTCAGGACCCGGAGCCAGAGGTTTTGACTGCGGTTACGGATTTGTTTTCCTCCTGCAGTGATCAGCCGTTACAAAAGGCCGCTGCCGCTGGGTTGAAAAGTCCGAACGAGGGAATTCGCACGGCGGCTTTGGGGTATTTGCACGACACGCGCGCGTGGCTTTCGTTGGAAGTTTTGATTCAACAGGGATTGAATAGTTCGTATCCAGACGTGGTGCATGGTTCGGCTGATGCGCTGCGCGTGCTGACCCAGGCGGATGTGAATTCAGATAATTATTCCGATTGGGCCAAGTGGTACAAAGAGAATGGCCGCAAGTGGGCGGTGGATAATGACCCCACCTTTGGAACCGTTGCTGCCTCCACTTTGCCCGCTTTGCCCCCGGGATATGGTAAGAAATAGGTATTGGGAGATAATTGTAAAAATCAAATTTTTAGGTGTTTGTTTAGGGCCGGAGGCCCGACAGGAAATAGCCCGTAAGGGCGGGCTTCAGGATTAAAAATTTAAGAGCGCCGAAGGTGCGATACTTATTACTCTGAACCCTCTGCGGTTAACAGTGTCGGCCCTCCGGGCCTGTTTTGTTTTTTGTTCGTGTAGCCCGCCCTCACGGGCGGGCCTATTACCTACCGGGCCTCCGGCCCTAAAACAAAACCCCTCTAATTTCTTGGAGTTTTGCAGTTGTCTCCCCATCGCCTGCTTTTTTTAAGGACTGAATTCCATGTACATCCTCGGCATTTCCGCCTTCTACCACGATAGCGCCGCCTGCCTTTTGCGGGAGGGCACGGTGGTTGCCGCTGCACAGGAAGAGCGATTTACGCGGGTGAAGCACGATCCGGGATTTCCGAAAAATGCCGTGCAGTATTGCTTGGATACGGCCGGGATTGATGCGTCGCAACTGGACTGTGTTGTTTTTTACGAGAAGCCGTTGTTGCACTTGGAGCGCTTGCTCGAAACCGCGTTGGCCGAAGCACCGCGTGGGTTTGGCATGTTCTTAAAAATGATTCCCGTGTGGGCCGGACAAAAACTCCGCATGCCACGCCTGATTGATTCTGGACTGGGCGACTTGTATAAAGGGCCATTGCTCTTTACCGCGCACCACGAATCGCATGCCGCCAGCGCATTTTTCCCGTCGCCATTTGACGAAGCCGCTATTTGCACCATTGATGGTGTGGGCGAGTGGAGCACCACCACGATTGGCTATGGCGAAGGCAACCGCGTGCACCTGACGGAAGAAATCCGTTTCCCGCATTCGCTGGGGCTGCTCTACTCGGCGTTCACGTATTACCTAGGTTTCAAGGTGAATTCTGGCGAGTACAAGGTGATGGGGCTTGCGCCCTACGGCGATCCGAAGTATGTGGACCTAATCACGGATAACTTAATTGATATTCGTGAGGATGGCTCGTACTGGATGGACATGCGATATTTTAACTACTGCGCGGGCGAGACCATGACCGGCCCGAAGTTTGATGAATTGTTCGGTGCGCCCGCGCGTAAACCCGAGTCGCAACTGACGCAGCGGGAGATGGATATTGCGGCGAGCCTGCAAGTGGTAACGGAACGCGTGATGCTCAACATTGCGCGGCGCGCCCGCGAAACCACGGGTAAGAAAAACCTGTGCCTGGCGGGTGGGTGCGCGCTGAACTGCGTGGCAAACGGGCGTATTTTGCGCGAGAAAATTTTTGATAAGATTTGGATTCAACCCGCAGCGGGCGATGCCGGGGGCGCGTTGGGCGCTGCATTGACGGCGTGGCACCATGCGTATGACAAACCGCGATCGAGCGTCAAACCCGATGGCCAGTACGGATCGTATTTAGGCCCGGCGTTTAATGATGAGCAAACGCAAACCGCTTTGGATGCGGAAAAAGCCGTGTATACCCGTTTTGAAAAAGCCGAAGATGTCGCGGAAGCCACCGCGCAGATTTTGGCCGAAGAAAAGGTGGTCGGTTGGTTCCAGGGCCGCATGGAATATGGCCCGCGCGCACTCGGCAACCGCAGCATTTTGGGCGACCCGCGTTCCGACCGCATGCAGAAGGTACTGAACCTGAAAATTAAATTTCGCGAATCGTTCCGTCCCTTCGCACCGAGCGTCCTGGCGGATAAATGCTCCGAATATTTTGACTTGCCCGAGGATGTGGACAGCCCTTACATGTTATTGGTGGCAGATGTGCAGTCGGACAAGCGGCGCGGGAACCGGGATGAGGAACGGCATTTGTTTGGATTGGATCGATTGAACCGCGCGCGCTCGGTCATTCCGGCCATAACGCACGTAGATTACAGTGCACGCATTCAAACAGTAGACAAGGAGCGCAATCCTGTGTATTATCGGCTCATTGAGGCGTTCGAGCGCCTTACGGGCTGTCCTGTCATAATTAATACGAGTTTCAATGTGCGCGGAGAGCCGATTGTTTGCTCGCCCGCGGACGCTTATCGGTGTTTCATGAACACCGGCATGGATGTGCTTGTTGTCGGCAATTATCTTCTTCGCAAGGAAGACCAGCCGGTGCGTGAAGATCGTGAAGAGTATTTAAAGCAGTTTCAACTGGACTAAATAAAAAATACGGAAGCAATTACGAGATGGCGAAATTCAGAGACTACTACGAAATTTTGGGTATCCAACGCAATGCTGAGCCGGACGAGATCAAGTCCTCTTACCGTCGTTTAGCGCGCAAGTACCACCCCGATTTGAACAAGGATGATCCGGCTGCCAATGCGAAGTTTCGTGAGGTGCAGGAAGCCTACGATGTGCTGTCCGACCCGGACAAACGGCGGCAGTACAACGCGTTGGGCAGCAACTACCGCGATGGCATGGATTTTCAAATCCCCCCCGGCTGGGCGGCTGGTCCACGCACGGGCGGATCGGGTACTGCCAGTGGTAGCGGTGGTGGCTTCAGTGACTTCTTCGACATCCTGTTCGGCGTACCTCCGCCGCGTGCTCGTGCAGCTGCGTCTGCTGCCGCGCACCATCACCACGCAGGTACAGCGGCAGGGGGTACTCGTACGGCAACGGCACCTCCGCCCACCTCGGGTAATATTGATGTGAGCCTGACCGTCACCCTGGAAGAAATCCACGGTGGTGTTACTAAACGCATGAAAATGAATGTCACGGTACCATGTTCCACTTGCTCGGGCAGCGGGTTGGCAAATGGCCAGGCCTGTACCGCTTGCGAAGGACATGGTAGCACATCACGTCCCAAGTCGCTGGAAATCAAGGTTCCTCAAAACGCTAAAGAAGGCATGCGCTTGCGTTTGGCCGGACAGGGCGGCGTGGGCAGCGATGGTACACCGGGCGATTTAATGGTGCGGATCAAGATTGCGCAGCACCCGGTTTTTACGCCCGATGGTACCACGATCAATGTGGAACTGCCCGTTGCGCCCTGGGAAGCGGTGCTGGGCGGTGAGGTGGATGTGCCCACGCTGGACGGCATGGTGAAAATGAAACTACCACCCGGAACGCAAAGCGGCGTGAAGATGCGCCTTCAACAACGTGGATTGCATACCGAAACAGGGCGCGGCGATGAAATCGTACGCATCAAAGTTCTGATCCCCACGGAAATCACGGAACGCGAACGGCATCTCTTTCGCCAACTGCGCGATATTTCCCACTTTCGCCCGCGGGTAAAAGAACGGTCAATGCACTAAAAAAGGTTGTACGCATTCCGTGAGCCGACTGATGCTTTTCAAAACCCCCGTTGTTTGCTGCACCTGAGGGTGTAGCAAGCAATGGGGGTTTATTTTAGAAAACGTGGGATTGACACTGACTGTTTTTCGTAATTTCCATTTCTCTCCCTGTTTCCATTGGCTTTTTATCCTTGCATCCCTTTCTCCCCATCCCTTGCTTTGTCCGCTCTAATTTTTTCTCCCGTTTTCCGGTTGACTTTTTCGCTTCACCCTTCTAATTTGTTCAGGTCTGGACGTTGTGCGGTGGCTACGAGAACACCCTTGCCGCAGCCCCCCACTCACACTAAATTACTCCCAGTTTTTGGAAAAAGGAGATTTCTAACATGGCAGTTAAAATCGGTATTAATGGTTTCGGACGTATCGGCCGTTTGGTTTTCCGCGCCGCTTTTGAGACGGGCAAGGCTGAGGTTGTCGGCATCAACGATCTTTGCGACACCAAGACCCTCGCGCACCTTCTGAAATACGACTCCACGCACGGACGTTTCCCGTTCAGCGTTGTTGCTGAAGAAAACGCTTTGATCGTCGACGGCAAGCGCGTCGCCGTTTCTAAGGAAAAAGACCCGGCCGCTCTTCCCTGGGGCAAAATCGGTGCTGAAATCGTCATCGAGTCCACCGGTTTCTTCACCAAAAAAGAAAAAGCCGCTGCGCACATCGCCGCTGGCGCCAAAAAAGTCATCATCTCCGC
>DNPO01000225.1 GCA_003501375.1 Candidatus Sumerlaeota bacterium
TGTTATCATACACATCGCGACTGCCGAAATTGTGCCACAGCCCGAGGGAAATTGCGGGCAGTTTCAGCCCGCTTTTTCCGCAACGGTTATATAGCATCGAACCGTATCGTTTTTCACTCGCTTGGTATGCCATCATCGGGAACCTCTTCGGGAGGAATAATGGTATAAGAGCGGGCCTGTTTTTCTTGCTCATGCGCCGCCTTTTGCAATTCTGCTTCCAACGCGGCTTCTTCCTTGCGCGCTTCATCCGCCGCCGCGCGGAAAATATCGCGCACTTGATCCAGCCCCGCGCCGCTCATGGACGAAACCGCGTGCGCCGTGATTCCGCGTGCGGCAAACGCCGCCAGCGTTTTTTCCAGGTCTTCCGGTTCGGCCAAATCGATCTTGGTCACCAGCACGATCTGTTTTTTGTTTGCCAGTTTATCGCTGTAAGCCGACAGTTCCTGACAAACCAGGTCGTACTTGTACAGCATGTCGTCGGGATCAAAAATACCCTCTTCGTCACCCACCAAGTGCGCCAGCACACGCGTGCGCTCAATGTGTCGCAGGAATCGGTCGCCCAATCCCGCGCCCTTACTTGCGCCCTCGATCAAACCGGGAATATCCGCCAACGTGAGGCGCGACACCTCGTCAAATTCCAACACGCCCAAATTCGGACTCAGCGTCGTGAACGGGTAGGACGCAATCTTCGGTGTGGCCGCCGTCATTTTGGACAGCAGCGTCGATTTGCCCGCGTTCGGCAATCCGACCAGCCCGACGTCGGCAATCAACTTCAGGTCGAGGGTTAGCGCACGTTCCTGCCCTGCTTCACCATCCTGCGCGTAACGCGGTGTCTTGTTTTTTGACGTCGCGAAATGCTGGTTGCCCTGTCCACCACGACCACCCTGCGCCGCGACCCAGACCTGCCCCGGTTCTTTCAAATCAGCCAGTTGGTTGCCTTCCAGATCACTCACCACCGTGCCAATTGGCACCCTGATGATAATGTCATCCGCATTGGCACCGGAACAATTGTTCCCGCCCCCATTGCCGCCACGCTTGGCCACAATACTCGGGTGTTGTTTAAGGTCGTACAGCGTGCCAAGTTTGGCATCGACTTCAAAATAGATCGTGCCACCACGCCCGCCATCGCCGCCATCCGGGCCGCCACGCGGGACATATTTTTCGCGGTGAAACGCGATACAGCCATGACCGCCATCACCCGCTCTTACGTGCATTTTTAAGTAATCAACAAAAACCATATATCATGAGCCCTATTCATAAATCGTTTGAACCGTCGGAACACCAAGCGCCTACCACATCTTTTTAGACAGGATTGGCAGAATTTACAAGACTTTAAAATGCTCCCTTTTTTCTTAGCATTCAGTCCGTTCATTTTTCCAAAGGTAGATAAACAAAATCGCCGGACGGCAACCCGTCCAGCGAAGGAAAAAATCAAGTTTGTAAACAACGCGTTCCGAGTAAATTATTTACCGAGGCACTCTTCCGGTATTTCAAGCCGTTGACCTTCGCCAAGCGTCTTGACCTTCTTTACACCGTTCAACAGATACTCCACCCGAAGTTGTTTACGTGCTATGTTACTTTTAAACTTCCCAAAGTTGGTGTCAGAAACTTCAACGTCCAACCGATCACCCTCCACCCAATCATCCAGGCACCTGGTAATATCTATTTGCTCACCACTAGGAAACTTCCCGTATATCGCTTTGGTAACGAACAGATTTCGCGATGGAACAGGGGGTTTTGTCCCAAGAATCAGCGTTTGTTCTTCATCAATCGTTACGCTGGCAGGTTTTCCATCCAGCGTATAATTCACGCGCAATTTCTTGATAAACGGAAACGCAGGGTCACCAAAATAATCATTACTGGCCCGAACGCGCAAATAACCGTCTGTGACCATTGCAGCCACTTTTTTTGTCACATCCACCTGCCCACCGTTTGGAAACTTGCCATAAACCGCTTGGGTTATGACCAACGTTCCCGTCGTTGGGTTGTCGTCTGAGACAGCAAAAGCCGCCCCCCACACAAAAACCAACCAGAAACAAAGCGAGAAGCAGAACTTCCTGTGATTTTTCACCATGCTGTTTGGGGGGACGAACTGTTTTAGTTTGCAGCGACTTCTGCAGGCAGAATGTCAATGTAACGACGCTCACGCTTGCCGCGTTGGTCGTACTTCACAATGCCGTCGATCTTTGCATAGATCGTACAATCGCGACCTTCGGCCGCATTGAGGCCTGCCCACAACTTGTTGCCACACTGACGAACAATAATGCTGCCGGCAGTAACGACCTGCCCAGCAAACACTTTGCACCCACGGTATTGGGGGTTACTGTTACGTCCGTTTCGAGTACTGCCACCGGCTTTTTTATGTGCCATGATATTTGCTCCTTCCGCCTTGGGGGCGGGTTTCAGATACGTATGTGTCTACACGTCAGCCAAAATTAACCGAGGGTGTCGATCATGACTTCGGTGAATTCCTGACGGTGTCCGCGCTTCTTGTGAAAGCCCTTACGACGCTTGTAGGTGAAGACGATGATTTTTTTGGCGCGGCCGTGAGTAACCACTTTACCACTCACCTTCGCCGTATCTACCAGCGGTGTTCCAAGGACCAGATTGGCCCCATCGTTGAAAGCGAGGACGTCAAAGTTGACCGTCGCGCCTTTTTCGGCTTTAATCACGTCCATGCGGACGAGTTCGCCTTGTGTTACCTTGTATTGTTTGCCACCGGATTGGATAACCGCGTACATAACCGCTTCTCCTTCAATCGTTTAAACGACGCTGAGGGCGACAACAGATGCCCTGCCCGTATTGACACGGGCTGCAAAGACAAATCTTCTACCTGTTCTGGAAGGAAAACTCAAGAGAAATTTGCACCTTGGCATGTTTTTTTAAAAAAGAATAAAATTCGACACCTCGTTATCCCTCTTTTATCTTTACCCCTTGACACCCGCCATCTTTTTTTCTAATATGCGTCATGCTGGGCATTACTCTTGCTTATACTTGCAGAATGCTGAAAATAAACGATTTTAACCTATGCCTATCTCTATACAACAAGTCCAGAAACTCTCACAACGGCTCGTTATGACGCCGCAGATGCAGCAATCCGTAAAATTGCTGCAAATGAACACGCTGGAATTGGAAACTTTTACTCAGCAGGAACTCTTGGAAAATCCTTTTCTGGAACTGGAAGAAGATACCTCCGAAATCCAGGAACGCCCCCTGTCCGAAAAGATGGATGAAGACGGCATTCACGAGGAAATCCTGCGCGAAGTGGAAGCAGAATCGGATTTCGAGAGTGTTTTAGCGGTTGCAGATGACAATTACGACACCACGCCAGATAAACTAATAGTAGATCAGACGGATCGTTCGGAGCAAGCGGATCAATCGGAATCTGTTTCGCCCCCCTCTTTGGAAGAGCAGCCGGAACACTTTAGCGAGGTGGATACCGATTGGTCGGACATGTATGAGGACGGCGAGGCGCGCTCCTACTCGTCAGCCAACGGGGGCGACGACGGCGAAGAACATAGTTACGAAGAATACGTTGCCGGGCGCTCCAGTCTGTACGAAACACTCGAACGGCAACTCCGCCTCTGTACGCTACAGGGTGCGGGTTACGAAATTGGCAAGTACCTGATTGGCTGCATTGACGAACGGGGTTATTTGCGCTCCCCGCTGGACGAGTGCGCCGGACACTTTGGTTGTTCGCTTGAAGCGGTGGAACGTATTTTATCCGTGATCCAGGAATTCGATCCCTCTGGCGTAGCCGCGCGCAATCTGCAGGAGTGTCTCTGTCTGCAATTGGAAGCAATGGATGAGTTGACGCCGCTGGCCGAGGAAGTGCTGAAAAATCACTGGGAATTGTTGTCCAAAAAGAAATTTAAGGAAATCGCCCGCGCGGAAAAAGTGAGCGAGGACGAGGTGGAACGTCTTTTTCGTCGTATCCAACGCCTCAACCCCGCACCCGGTCGCGCCTACTCAAAAGAGCAGTCGATTTATATCTCGCCGGACGTGTATGTTAAACGTATGGAAGACCGCTACATCATCTACCTGAATGAAGGGGAGATGTCGCAGTTGCGCCTGAACACGGACTATCGCCAGATTTTGCTGAACGGCAAAAGCGCCGACGAGGAAGAGACAAAAACGCGCGAATACGCATTGGAAAAGTACCGTTCCGCCGTGCTGTTTATCAAGAACATTGAGAAGCGTCGCAACACGATTTTGCGCGTCACTGAAGCGATTATGGATCACCAGCGCGAGTTCCTGGAAAAGGGCGTGCAGTTCATTCGCCCCCTGGCACTGGGTGAAATTGCCGCGCGCGTTGGAATGCACGAATCGACCATTTCACGCGTGACGCGCAGTAAATATGTGGATACGCCGCAGGGGATGTTTGAGTTGAAATACTTCTTCTCCAGCGCGCTCGAATCGCACAATGGCGAGGAAGCATCGGCCTCCACCGCCGTTCGCCAAAAGATACTGGAACTGGTGGATAACGAAGACCCGATGCGCCCCCTGAGCGATGATAAAATCGCCAAATTACTCGCCGCCAAGAGCATCAACATCGCCCGCCGTACCGTTACCAAATACCGCGAACAACTTAAGATTCTGCCCACCACCATGCGGCGCAAGAAAAAATAAACAGCAGCTTCAACACCGCAGGGGCTCCGCCCCCGCACC
>DNPO01000266.1 GCA_003501375.1 Candidatus Sumerlaeota bacterium
GTATGCACCAGCGGGCTGGCGGATGCAGGCCCTTGTTCGAACATGTCGCGGGAGAAAAGAATGGACGACACTACCACGTCATGATCAAAACCGATTTCCCACGCCAAGTCGCTGATTTCCCGGCGCGTTTCGGCATCTACCGTTTCCAACACCACGCAAACATCCAAGTCCGATTCCCAAGTGGCCTCGCCGCGCGTGCGCGAACCAAACGCCCAGATGCGTGCTGCAGGGAAGGTACGACGAACCTGAGCGGCAAATTCGGAGAGGACTGTTTTGTCTCGGTCGTCCAACGCGTTTTACCCCTCCATAATTTCCTTCACGAAGTTGGCTGGCTTGCCCGCCGCGTAAATACCATCAAAGCACGCCTGGCAGTACCCAACGCCCGCTGGCATCACCTTGCGCATGCCTTCGATGCTCAGGTAGCCGAGCGAATCGGCTTTTACCATCTCGCAAATTTCCTGCGGCGTCATGTACGACGCGACCAGTTCTTTCGGACTGGGAGTGTCCACGCCGTAATAGCAGGGATGAATCCACGGGGGGGCGCTGCTGCGCACATGCACTTCTTTTGCGCCAGCGCGGCGGAGCATGTTGACCATTTTTTTGATCGTGGTGCCGCGCACGATGGAATCGTCCACCACCACCACGCGTTTGCCCTCCAGCACGCCACGCACCGGGTTGTACTTGATGCGCGCGCCAAAGTCGCGAATGCTCTGCTGCGGTTCAATGAACGTGCGGCCAATGTAGTGGTTGCGGATCAGGCCCATTTCGTAGGGAATGCCCGATTCCTGCGCGTACCCGATGGAGGCGGGAATGGCGGAGTCCGGCACGCCGATCACCACGTCGGCTTCGACGGGGAACTCGCGAGCGAGTTCGCGTCCCAGATCGGCGCGGATTTCATAAATCGAACGCCCATTCGACGCAATGCTGTCCGGGCGGGAGTAATAAATATTTTCAAAAACGCAATAGGCCGATTCCGACTTGGCAAACGGCATTTCACTGTGCATGCCGTCCTTATCAAAGGTCAGAATTTCACCCGGCAATGCTTCACGGATGTACTCCGCGCCCATGATGTCGAACGCGCAGGTTTCCGACGCGACCACGTAGCCATCGCCCAGTTTGCCGATTACCATCGGACGGAATCCGTTGGGGTCACGCACCGCGACCATGCTATCCGGGCGGAGCAGCAACAACGAAAATGCGCCTTTGGTGCGCATGAGCGACAGCAGCAATGCTTCCTTGAAGGTGCTCGATGCAGAATGAGCGATCAGGTGCAGAAAAATTTCACTATCGGTTGTTGTCTGAAAAATCGCGCCACGTTTTTCAATCATTGCGCGCAGAGCGTCCGCGTTGGTCAAATTACCATTATGCGCGACCGCGAGTGACCCGGCGTGGTAATTCGCCAGCAGCGGCTGAACGTTCGCTTCCATGTTCGAGCCCGTGGTGGAATAGCGCACATGTCCAATAGCGCGAGCGCCGGGCAATGCTTCCAGAGTGTCTGCAGAAAAGACATCCGCGACCAGTCCTTTGGACTTGTGCATGTACAGCCGACCGTCTTCGGCGGATACGATCCCCGCACTTTCCTGACCGCGGTGTTGCAGTGCATAGAGCGCTAAATAAGCGAGTTTTGAGGCCTCCGGAGCGTTATAAATGCCAACAATACCGCATTCTTCACGGGGGATGCGAGATTCCATGACGTGATACATTCTCCTTGCAGACGGCTTCTAAGGGCAAATGCCGACGTGCCTTCCCTTATACACCAGCGGGGTATTTTAGCCAAGCAAAGAGTGAAAAATTTTAAGGAACCTCCCCCTACAAAATGGTATGCTTCGCCCGTTGTACCTGATGGTTACGTCAAAAACCTTTTCACCACGAAGAACACGAAAGACTTGAAGAAAAACACGAAGCACTGAAAATAAAAGGGTTTTAAGACGACTCGGGGGCTGCTTCGCGCCAACCCTAGGCTATCTTACATAATCCCCCTTCGGGATAAACAGCAAGTTGGTTGCATTGGGATAAATGATCAGTTCTCTACCCTGGAGTTCGTTTGGAGATATCGTCGCATGGCCTTTTCATCAAAAAAAATCCGCTCAATTTTGCTCGTTATCCTGCTGGTATTGTGTGCCTTACCTTTATCCGCCTGCATCACCAAACATTACCTGAAAAAAGAAATCGCCTCGGCAGATCGCGATCCGATTACGGGCGTTATTCGCGGCTGCGAGGCCGTTACGCTGCAACCCGCGTCCGATACCGCGCTCACCACCCCCACCGCCTGCTTGTTGGTGCATGGTTTCATGGCGGCGCGTTCCGATTTTAACGATTTAGGTCAAGACCTCGCGGCCAAAGGCTTCACCGTCCGCATGCTGCGTCTGCCTGGGCACGGCACCACCGCGCCTGATTTTGCCTGGCAACCCGACGGCGCATTGCTCAAAGGGGTTGAGGCCGAATACCGCGCTTTGCGCGCGCAATACCCCCGCGTGTACGTGATTGGCTTCTCAATGGGCGGTGCGTTGTCCACCCTGCTCGCTTCCGAGGAGCGGCCCGATAAACTCGTCCTCACCGCGCCGTATTACGGCGTTACGTACCAGTGGTATTACGTGCTGCCCGCCGAAACCTGGAACAAAACGCTGGGATTTTTTATTTCCTACCTGATCCGTCCGAAAAATATGGAGAAGGTGAATGACCATACGGCACGCGGCAAGTTTTTCCATTACAACATCCTCACCACGTCCGGTGCGCGACAACTGATTGATCTGGGTGAAGCGGCGCGGCAGGATAGCGTGCTTGCCAAAATCAAAAGCCCGTTGCTGATGGTGCATTCCAAAAATGATGAAGCAGCCAGTTTTGCGGCTGCGAAACGGGTTTTTGGCAAGATTGGTTCCGCGCGCAAAGAGTTCATGGAACTGGAGCGCTCTAACCACATGCTCTTCTGGGATTATGATCACGATGCGGTGAAGCAGAAAATCGCGATGTTCCTGCTGGAAGAGGAAAAGTAGCCTCGGATTATGAAGCAATGGTAAAGATGATGGAACATCATAATAATCATAGATGTAATTTTACAGGATTGAAACATTCAGCCCCTTGCACAAAGCAGTTGCATTTCTCCCGGCGCTTTCCGCATACTGGCTCCCGCGGGAGGGGGAGGAGAGATTTACCCCCTTTGTTTTCTTTTTTTGGTAAAAAACGTCTTAACCCCCCTTATGCCGGTGATTGGCGCATTTGCCAGATCGAGCAGTGGGACTCTCGTTATATTGATTGGGAAGTCCCGGCGTTCATTCGGTTCGACCCGAGTGGCTGGGGCGATTTTCATTTTGGCGAGATATACGGCTATTTTGATTACCGAGTCGGCTGCCTTGATGACAGGTATCGTATTGCTTTTAAGTGGGAAGGCGCGGACGAAGGCGATTTTGTGATGGGGCAGGGGTGGGCGGAAATGTCGGAGGATGGTTTGTCTGGGCATTTCTACATCAACCATCGGGAAGATTTTATTTTTCGAGCGCGACGGGACAGTGCGGAAAGTCCCCTGTCCGATTCCGTTCATAACGCGGCTTGATAAAAAAATCTCTCGCAGCGACGCGGCGGACGCAGCGAACTGCCAAGGATTTTTGAACATGGATAAACAGGATTTACAGGATAGAGCAGACGATAAAAATCCTGTTCATCCTACTTATCCATGTTCTATTACTTGTTTTTATTGTTCCTTCTCGTAGTCCTTCGCGTAATCCAGCGCCACCCAGCGTTTTTGGCGGTTGCGTTCCAGTTCCAATAATACTTTTTTTTCGCGCTTGTCATCCGCCATTGCGTGGTCGTAAATCGTCTGGATTTCCTTGAGCGTTTTCACCGCGTGCCCGTCCACCGCTTTTACAATATCGCCGCTGATGACGCCCGCTGCTGCGGCATTGCCGGGAAAGCGCACACCCTGCACGAACACACCCTCTTTGGCGAAAAAGTATAGCATTGGGTCCTGGTGCTTGTTGATTTCCTTCACCGTCATGTTCCAGCGGCGGCAGTCAAAATCATCCCCCTCCACCTTGCCCTTGCGAATCGGCATCAGGGTGAGCGTTTCTGTTTTTCCCCCGCGCAGCACCTCTATTTTAGCGGCACGTTCGGCGGGCAATTCCGCCAGAATCCATTCGATTTTTGGCAGGTCCTCCACGTAGGTTCCCGTGATTACTTCGCTGTTCACGCGCAGCAAAATATCGCCCTGGTGAACCCCCGCAAAGCGAGCGGGCGATTCGTCCTCCACGTTGGAAATCAGCACTCCGCCCGGCGCAGCGGTGAATGTGTCCGTGAAGTAATCCTTCAGCGCTTGCAATTTCAATCCCGTCCAGCAACGCGGCACGATGCCATTTTTTTGCAGCCGTTCGGAAACCGCTTTTACCACGTTGGACGGGATGGCGAAACCAATATTTTCACCGGACGACATGCTGAGCGTGTTGATGCCGACGATGCGCCCGTCCATGTTGACCAGCGGCCCGCCACTGTTGCCGGGATTGATCGCCGCGTCGGTTTGCAGCCAAGTGTTGTAGCGATACTGCGACCCGCTGAAGCCGAGATAGCGCTGTGTGTTAGAAATAATGCCCTGCGAAATCGAGCGGCTGAATCCGAATGGGCTGCCGAGCGCCATGACGAAATCGCCCTCAGCCACCTTGTCAGAATCGGCGAACTCGGCAAAAGGCAGCGGTATTTTTTTCTCGCAATCCTTCAATCGCAACAGTGCGAGGTCGGTATCGGGGTCGCGCCCCAGCACCTCCGCTGTCACCTGATCCTTGTCGGATAGCACGCAGTTGACCTTCACGGCTTTTTCGACAACGTGGTTGTTTGTGATCACCAGCCC
>DNPO01000250.1:0-2931 GCA_003501375.1 Candidatus Sumerlaeota bacterium
ACCATAAAAAACACAAGAGCCAAACCGTTTAGACTTCCCCTTTGAACTTCTTTTCCAGCGCCTCGCGGAATGGAATGGGCGCAAAACCGAGATCACGCTCCGCGGGATGAATGGCAAACGACCGATCCTCACCAAAACGCCGAACCGCATCGGGATCAAGCGGAAACTTTTTCCAGAACAACCGAATTATCTGCGCAATGAAAGTGCTGGTGCGGCGCGGCAGGTACACAAAACGCGGACGCTCCAATCCCGCAGCCTCCGCCACGGTCAGCACCATGTCCCGATACGTCATCGGCTCCGGCCCCGCTACCACGTAGGTATGCCCCGCGGCTTCCGGTCGGTCGAGGCAGGCTTCGATGGCCGCAATCAAGTCCCACACAAAAATCGGCTGCACCAAATTATTGCCCCAGCCAAAGAGCGGGAAAACGGGCAGTTTTTTAATCATCTTCGCCATTTTTTCCAAGTTGTTATCGTCCGGCCCGCCAAAAATCATCGCCGGACGCAGAATCGTCCATTGCACATTCGCAGGGGCAGTGTGAAACGCGGCTTCGCCATCGCGCACCACCTCGCGCAGTGGCGTGCGGAACGTGGACATCAGGCGTGTGGACGACGTGGCGATCACACGCACGGGATACGTTTTTTTCGACAACGCCTCCACCACATACGGCGAGTAGCGGATATGTGCCAGGTGCAACACGGCTTGCACACCCTCCGCAGCGCGTTCAAGGTCTTCGGCAGAGTCCGCCGACCCCGCGACGATCTCCAGTCCTTCGCCATGCGGCAGGCGATTGCTGTGCGCGGGATTATGCACAAAGCAGCGCACTTTTGCCCCTCGGCTCAACAAGCGCTGCACCAAACGACGCCCGGTGTGTCCGGTTGCGCCCGTAACCAAAATAGTAGAATCTGCGTAAGGGAAAACCATTCTGTCCGATTTCTTTCTTTTATTTGGTAAACGACTCGCGCCCCATCGCGGAAAAAATCGCCGCGAGGAAGGGCGAATCAAACGGGTCCATCGAACCCCACGACTCTGTTAATATATCACCCGAAGCGGGATCGTACAACGTGCGCGAAACGCTGGGGAACGCGTTTTCGGCAAACGGGGTGAAGGGCGGAATTGCCTTTTGCAACTGCGCGGGCAAGTCCAACCGTCCCGCCTTTTCAAAATGATCGCTCAGCATAGGTAACAACTGCGGAAGCATCGAATTCAATTCGCGCAAATCCGACGCCGGGTTCGAGAACGCGCGGCCATTGACAATCATCCCGCCCGGCACGCGACCAAACGGTTTGTTCAACATGGGCAACAACGAGTCCGGCCCCATCGGTGCGCTCGGCTTCAGGTGCGCCTTTTCCTTCTCCAGTTTTGCCCACAGCGCGAGATAATTTTCGAACCACTGCTTCTGTGTGGACAGCATGAAGTAACCATTCAGTTCTGCCGTATAAAACCGCGTCCCCGGCATTTTGGCAAACGCGTGCTCGTCATACTGATAGCCGAGCAACGCGCAGCGCGACGTCAATCCATCCGCCGCCCGCACCATCGTACGCACCGAATTTTCCGCGGCCTTCGCATCGCGCATTTCCCACAGCAGGGTGAAACCGAGCGCGGCGTCTTTAGCCTCGTTACTCATCACGCAAAATTCCGAGCCAAACGCTCCGAGAAATTGGTTGATGTCCACTCCGGTCTTGGACGCGAACAACGCTTCCAGCACGCCCACATAGCCCCCGAGCAACACATTATCCTTCGACAGTGCTTGGATAATCGCCCGTTTGATTTCGGCGGGGGGCACAATACGCGTCGCGTAAAACGAACTGACGTCTTTGGTTGCAAAATTCGGCGTGACCAAATCTTTCGCATCCGCAGGCGGCAATAGAAAGCCTTTGCTCTTCTTGCGCAAAGCAATTGCGTTGCGCGTCAGAAAACCCTCGTCGCGCATCTGCGTCGTCAGCATCACGGACTCAAACGCATCCGCACCGGACAATCCCAGTAACGTATTGATGCGTTTCCAATCGCTCTTTTCGCCCTGCGCTTTGCTGAAGCGTTCCGCGCCCACGGTCACGACATCATACACGCCTGCGACATTCACAAACGCCCACGCATCGGCCCGACTCGAAAAATTCGCCTGCGCCTTTTTCCACGCGTCGGTCGAATCCATCGTTTCGCGATCCACCCCCTGAGCGAACAATCCCTCGGCAGGCGTCTTGCCATGCCGACGCGCAATCGCTGCATCAATGTAAGGGATCGTGGTGCTGAGCAGCAATGTATTGCCATCCCACAGTCTTCCCAATCGCGTTACGCCAGGTTGGAATTTCCAATCGGTTTCCACGCGCTGTTTTGCCTCTTCGATATTCTTGCCAAAATCCAGCGCCACGCTCACGCGGAACCAGCAGATAGGCGCGGTCTTTTTGTTCACACCCGGCAATTGATCGCCCGGGTTAACCTCGACAGCAATCAACGCCTGGCCGGTCACCAGATCGAGAATCGGCGCAGCGTTTGGATAGCCCCAATTTTTCAACACCGTCTCAAAAACCGGATCGAGTTGTGTGGAACGCCAGTAGTCCGCTGCCGGGTTTTCCCATGCTTGCCCCGTGCGCGTAGTCTTCCAGCTCGCGCGCGCCTTCTCCACATTGGGCACACACAGCACGGCGGACGTGCTGGCAGGCAACCATTTTTCCGGCGGGGTAGTGCGGTTGGACAATTGACCGCACGCGCTACACAGCAAAAGTAAACAAGCGAGTCCCAACGAACAGGCGAAACGCGAGAGAAACAAAAGGTGTTTTTTCATAAAAGGCCCTTGTCATATCCGGGAGTAAGCGGCAGATGCCACAAGAGCCATTGTGCTGCAAAGGGAAAAGGACTGCAAGGACATAAAAAGGCGAGAGTGGCTACCTATTGATAGACACAAATTTTGTTGTTGTTTTTCAACCGCGTAGCGG
>DNPO01000250.1:3224-4109 GCA_003501375.1 Candidatus Sumerlaeota bacterium
AGGAACGAGGCTACCCCGGGTAAACACACAAACCTGAAGTGAACCCTGTAAGGGTTCTACAAGGTGTGCCTGCAGGTATAACCTATTGAAAACAAACACCTTATAGAACCCCTGCGGGGTTCATTTTGTTAGAGCACTCTTCCCGGGGTAGCCTCGTTCCTCGGCAACCCCGGGCTAAGATATACAACCGCTACGCGGTTGAAAAGTGGTAGAAAAACCAATATCTATGGATGGGTGAACACTCTCAAAAAGGCTACTGTCATGGCTCTCCAATAGCAGCGTCCATCTTGCTGATCCAACAGAAAAACGGGGACATTTTTTGAGTTGTTCACGCAGTAATCGGATATCGCTGGCTTGTTATGGAAACTGATGTTCCCCTGATTCCTACCCACGTAAAACAGAAATATCTTTGCGTGGATTATTCTACGGAACCAATGATTTTCACCCGCATATTTTTGCACATTGACGCAAAACGGCACAGATTAAAGCGGATAATGACACTATGAAAAAAATTAAAAACGAATAGAATAACAACTTAACGCGAAGAAAAGTGGTTTCAGTGAGCATTGTATATCCCGTCTCTTTTTCAAAAGACTGTCGTATCGCGATGATTGTGATTAATGATTGTTACGATCTTTAACGAAAGGGATTCTGTCCGACGGGAATGCGTGTTCCTCAAACCGTTCTCAACGAAAGGAGGTGCATGAGGGTTTTCTGGTTGTTTATGGCTTTACCACGAAGTCAAGCCACACACTTTGAGAGTGTTTACCTACTGATAGATTCCTTGAGAGTTGCTGCTTTTCAGCGCCAACAGCGCGTTTCATACCAGCCAGGGGCGAAGCCCCAGGGAAAGGGATTTCGAGAAAAAGGAGGGCTGAAAGCCCG
>DNPO01000250.1:4374-4516 GCA_003501375.1 Candidatus Sumerlaeota bacterium
TGAAAGCCCGTTTCATAGTGACAGGTGAAGGGTATGGGATTCTTGGATTTATGGTAACCTATGAAACGGGCTTTCAGCCCTCTCAATTCTTATTTGTTCTTGTCCTGGGGCTTCGCTCCAGGCTGGTATGAAACGCGCCGTT
>DNPO01000390.1:0-3056 GCA_003501375.1 Candidatus Sumerlaeota bacterium
CTCCAAGCCATTGAAAGCAATGCCCCCATGCAGGAAGCGCATCGCTCGCGTGATTTGCTGGGCGCCTTCCTTTTCAGCGGCGACGCGGTGGAAAAGCCCCTGCGCGTTCTTTCGGGCGGTGAGCGTACCCGCTTCCGTCTGGCGCAGTTGCTCTTCAGTCCGGCCAACCTGCTCGTGCTTGACGAACCCACTAACCACTTGGATATCACATCGCGCTCCACGGTTGAACACGCGTTGCAGACCTACACCGGCACCGTCATTGTTGTTTCCCACGACCGCGTGTTTATGGAAAACGTGACGAACAAAATCATTGAGATTGATAATGGCGTGGTTAAGGTGTTCCCGGGCAATTATCGCGAATATCTCGCCTACAAGGAAAGCCTGCTGACCGAAAATGGCAACCCGATTTCCAAATCGCAAAGCGGCGTTTCCAACGCCAAAGCCGCCAAGCAGGCATCCGCGGTTTCTGCTCCCGTGACGTCCGTAACTGCGGAAGTTGAATCAAAACCCAAGGCGCAGCCCGTTGCCGCCAAGCATGTGGAGCCGGAGCGTCCCCTGCATGAACACCAGGTTCTTACGCGTGACGAGCGCAAGGCGTTGTCCAAACAGAAACGTGCCTTGAAAAAAGGGGTTGACGAAGCCGAGGCCGCTGTGGAAAAAATAGAGAACCGCATGCAGGAAATTGACCAGGCAATGGCCGATCCAAAAATTGCGGTGGATTTTTCTAAGTTGGCCCCGCTAACGCAGGAGCGCGAAACATTGACGAAGAAGCATGAGGAAATTATCGCACGGTGGGAGAAAATCTCTGCCGAGTTGGACGTGCTGGAAAAAGAAGTGGGAGAAGAATAGATTGGGCAGATTGGTCTGATCTGTCCGATGAATTTCAAGGAGAATTGCCCATGAAAGTCGTCGCCTTCAACGGTAGCCCCCGCAAAGATGGAAACACTGCTCGCTTGATCCAGCATGTGTTTGACGAATTGCAAAAAGAGGGCATCGAAACCGAACTGGTGCATATCGGCGGAAAACCCGTGCAAGGTTGCATTGCCTGCTTTGGCTGTCGCGAACAAGCCGTTCCGCGTTGCGTGATTGACGACGGCTTTATCAATCCCTGCATCGAAAAAATGCTGGAGGCTGATGGGATTATGCTCGGTTCGCCCACCTACTTTGCCGACATAACGCCCGAGATGAAAGCGCTTATCGACCGGGCGGGGTTTGCTCTTCAGGGCAACCTGCGCCGCAAAGTCGGAGCAGCAGTTGTTGCCGCACGCCGCGGTGGCGCCATGCACGCTTTCCACAGCCTCAATAATTTTTTCCTCATCAAGCAGATGATTATTCCCGGCTCCTGCTATTGGAACTTTGCCTTTGGCCGCGACAAGGGCGAGGTCGAAAATGATGAAGAAGGCATTCGCATCATGCACGTGTTGGGCGAAAACATGGCTTGGCTGCTGAAGCAAACACACACCCAAAAATAAATAACGGAGGTTTTACCCATGCAACATGCAATAACGCGTACGCCCCTTATGGTTCTCAAACAACAATCTCGTTGGATTTCCCTCAGCCTGCTCCTGGCCTGTGTTCCCCTGATGACCAGTTGCTATGGCTATTTCCCCGTTACCCGCGCGGTGTACGATCTCAACGGAAAAATCAACATCGGCGGATCGGATGAAATGCCCAGCAAGGCAGCCAAGACCGTGGCATTCTGGGTATTTATTTTCTTCCCGGTGTATTTCTTCGCCGGAATTGCCGATGCACTGGTGTTTAATCTGGTGGAATTTTGGACCGATAAAACGCTCGTTTTGAGTTATCACGCTGAGAAAGATGGAAAGTCCATCGCGCTGGAATCGCAACCCGGTAGCAAGGATGCCACGCTCACCATCAGCCGCAATGGACAGGTGCTGGACCAACGGTTTTTTATCAAAGTCTCTGAAACGCGCTATGAAGTGCGTGATGCACAGGGCACGGTACTGGGTGTTATCGTGAAGCGTGCAGACGGCAAGTTTGTGCTTCAGGACACCCAGGGCACTACTCTTACTTCTTTGTCGGGCATGACCTTGTAATTCAAGACGGAACGCTTCGACAATAAAAAAGCAGCATTTTAGAGCATTGAGTCGATATGCCCTGAAATGCTGCTTTTTTACATTAGACCGTCAGGCAATTCACCTTGGTTGCTGCAAGCGTTCTATTGCCCAAACTATCCTGTTTCCAGCATCTTTTTTAATGCTGCCTGACTATCGGCAATCAGGGCGGGATCAACGCTGACAACGCCGATGCTGCCGGGTTGTTCCAACACCCACAGCAAGTGCCCCAGCGTTACCTTGGCCATGTTCAGGCAGAGCGAGGGGTACAGCGGAAGAATTTCTCGGTCGGGGAATTGCTTAGCAAGGCGCATAACTAAGTTTACCTCGGTGCCGACGAAAATCTTCGATCCGGGTTTTGTCGCCTTGACATAATTGATGATCCCTTCCGTGGAGGCGGCAGCGTCTGCAATGCTCGCCACTTCAATCGGGCATTCGGGGTGAACGATGATCTTGGCATCGGGGTGTTGCGCCCGCACTTCTTGGATTTGCTCGGGTTTGAATCGAACGTGAACTAGGCAGAAGCCTTTCCACACGACCAGTTTGGCTTCGGAGTAACGGGCGTCGCGGCTGTGCGCTTCAGTGGTTTTCGGATTCCAGACCAGCACTTTGTCGGGATCGATGCCCATCTTGGAGGCAGTGTTGCGCCCGAGATGCTCGTCCGGTAGGAAGAGAACCAGATCACCTTCGCTCCACGCCCACTTCAAAATATTTTCCGCATTGGACGACGTGCAGACCGATCCGCCGTGGCGTCCGCAAAATGCCTTAATCTCCGCGTTGGAATTCATATAGCAGATGGGAACGATGCGCCGTCCGGGATTCATGGCAGACAAAATACGCCACGCTTCCTCGGCTTGCTCCAGATTTGCCATGTCTGCCATCGGACAGCCCGCTTTTTCTTCCGGGTGAATCACGATCTGATCGGGACGCGCCAAAATGCGCGCACTCTCCGCCATGAAGCGCACGCCGCAAAAGGCGATG
>DNPO01000390.1:3321-4166 GCA_003501375.1 Candidatus Sumerlaeota bacterium
CGATGTACTTGGCTGTGACGTTGGCACCGTCTCGACATAACTTGAAGGAGTCGCCTTTAAAGTCAGATAATTCAACAATAGAGTCGTTTAGGTAGTGGTGTCCCAGGATGGCGAGCGAATCGCCCATCTTTGCTTTGATGGCGAGAATGGCTTCACGCAAATCGGCGTCGGAACGATTGAGATATTGCGGGGGACAGGACAGGCCGGTAGGGGCTGAGGTGTCCACAACGGTGTTTTTGAAGGTGGTTTGGGTGGGAATGGACATAGTTTTGGGGTTCCAAAAAATTAAGGGAGTGTAGGGGATTTTCTTACTACTTGGAGGTGCTAACGGTTCCCGAGGTTACTTTCATCGTATCCCTCAGACCACCGGCAACCTTTCGCCTGCTGGATGGGTCGCCTGCTGTATAGGTCAATCCTTCAAGGCCATCTATGACGTAGTAGCCATTGGGAATTTCGGGTGAGAAAAAGGAGTCGGGGTACTCCTGCTGGTTGAAGACAAAACTTTTGATTTGGACGTCAACACGGGCACCCCAATTATTCCCCGGTGTTTGGGGATCGAAATCCTTGATCTTTTTATCGGTACTGCAATACCAGACTTTGGCTTGGGTTGGGACGTACAGATTTTCTGTTTGTGGTTTGAGACCGGAATATTCCCAGAGATGGTGTAACCCGCCACTGCGGTACTCATAGACTCGTACCGGAGCGTAGCCATAATCAGGAACAATCCAAATTTCGTATGCCGCTTCGTTGGGGGGCGGGACCATAGCCATTCCTGCATCATCAAGCACGTAAACTTTATTCTCACCCAGTTCGTGGATGCGGCTGATTCGGCCAGCTCGTCTTTC
>DNPO01000230.1 GCA_003501375.1 Candidatus Sumerlaeota bacterium
TTGCCATCCATAATGATGGCAACGTGTGCAGGCAGACGACGCGGATCAAGTTGTTTTTCGAACGTACGCTCCTGCTCCTCCGCAGAAGTCTGCGGAAGTTGTTGAGCGGGATGGATTTCGGGTAAAGCTGGCTGAGGAATGCGCATTTAAACTTCCATGATATCCGCTTCTTTTTTCTTCAGTTCGGTATCCAGTTTGATGATGTATGAATCGGTCAACTTCTGCACATCCGCTTCTGCCGTGTGCCGCTGATCTTCACCAATCACCTTGTCCTTCTCCAACTTTTTCACCTGCTCCAAAAACAGGTGACGAATCTGACGTACCGAAACGCGGTGCTCTTCTGTGTATTTCTTAGCCAGTTTCACCAGTTCCTTGCGACGCTCTTCCGTGAGCGACGGGATGGTCAGGCGGATAATTTTGCCATCGTTGGACGGGGTCAAGCCGATATCGGAAACCTGAATGGCTTTTTCCACGGCCTTGATTTGCGAACTGTCGAACGGCTGAATGGCAATAGTGCGCGCATCGGGTGTGCCGATGGAGGCTATCTGCTGCAGCGGCATCATGGAACCATACGCCTCCACCTGCAAGTGGTCCACCAAACTAACGGATGCACGCCCCGTGCGGATGGTACCAAACGCGATATGCAGATCGGACACGGCCTTGTCCATTTTTTCGGTATTTTCTTTTTTCAATTTTTCCAACATAATTGAGTAATCTCCTTTTTAAAATTTACTTGCATAAGCATAACAAGCAAAACACACACCCACAATCATCAAAAGCAACACAACAAAATTAGAAAGCGTACGCCAGAAACTATCTTCTTCAGACCACCGCCAGAGCAATGGGCAGAGCAATTTTCCGATAACGTTGGCGAGGATTTCCCACATGATAGTCTCTCGTATGCAAGCAGGGTTGCTTCCTCAACGCATCCATCTTATCTGAAAAAACGCCACCAGACCAGAAAAACAGTCATGAGAAGCGCCCACCACGACATTACCCCCACCACTACCCGCAACAGCGGCTTCCCTTCAAAAAACCTAAAGGTCAACGCCGCGCCAATGATCTCAAGAAACAGATACCCCAAGAATTCGAAAAGAGTTTCAAAAACAAACTCGACCATGGCTTTTCATGCCTCGACAACTTCGGGGACTAAGATGTTACCGTTGTTCCTACCGTCTCGCCAAGAATCACACGGCGCATGTTACCTGCTTTTGAAAGATCAAACACAATTATAGGAAGGCCACTGTCACGACAGAGCGACAATGCGCTCGTGTCCATCACGCGCAAGTTCCGTGCAATTGCGTCCTGGTGCGTCAGTTTATCGAACTTCACCGCGTTCGGGTTTTTCACCGGATCGCAGTCATAAACGCCATCCACCTTGGTCGCCTTCAGCAATGCCTGCGCATCTAACTCGTTTGCGCGCAACGCTGCAGCAGAATCCGTCGTGAAGTACGGGTTACCCGTACCACCGGCCAGAATTACCACGCGACCTTTTTCCATGTGACGAATGGCGCGGCGGCGAATGTATGGTTCGCACACCTGACGCATTTCTACCGCCGAGAGTACGCGCGTCGGTGCCCCCGCTTTTTCCAACGCATCCTGCATCATCAGCGAGTTGATTACCGTAGCGATCATCCCGATAGAATCCGCTACCGAGCGATTCATCTGCGCAGCCGCTTCGCTGGCCCCCCGAAAAATATTGCCGCCACCAATTACCAATCCCACTTGTACGCCCATTGTTCTAATTTCCGCGATTTGCTGCGCCAAGTCCGTGATAAAATTCGGATCGATGCCATACTCACGATCAGCCTTGAGGGCTTCACCACTTAATTTCAACAAAACGCGCTTGTAAACAGGGGAAGGGGAATCGGACATAGAGGCTCCTGGGAAACCAACGGATAATGGGGCGCAAAAACACATCGCCACCGGACGCGAGTCTTTTCATACCATGATATAGGGGGCTTTTCCAGTGGAATCTATGCGGCGATTTGCCCTGGTAGAACTTGGGCAGCACCAAAGTTCTACTGAGATTGAAGTTGAGCGAGCAAACCAGATCGCGTCATTGCGAGAATCTTCTGGCTCGATTCCGCGTATGGCCCGGGAATTTCCAAACCCGACGCAGCCCGATGTCCACCGCCGCCCAGAGGCGCAACAATTTTGCTCACGTCCGCCTTGCCGCTGGAGCGCAAACTCCCGCGTGCAGAACCGTCCGCTCCCTCGCGGAGCAAAAGCGCGACCTGCACACCTTTGATACTGCGCATTTCGCCGCTCAAATTATCGGGATCGTTCTTTTCCCCACCATGCGCATTAAAGATATCCTGCGTGATTTCTGCCCACACAAATGCCCCATCCATCTCGAAATGCAAGTGGGAGAACACATGGGCCGAAATTTCCACCGTCTCACGCGGGACATTTCCCCACACCTTGCCAGCAAGTTCCGCAGGTTTTGCGCCCGCAGATACTAACGTCGCCGCCGCAGCCAATGCGGAAGATGACGTGTTGCCAAAGCGGAAACCGCCCGTGTCGGAAATGAGCGCTACATACAGGCAACTGGCAATTTCAGGCGTCAACGCGTTATCCGCATCGAACAAACGGAATAGCAACTCGCCGGTTGCTGCTGCGTGCTCATCCACCCAGCACAAATCGGCAAAAGGCTGGTGCGTCGCATGGTGATCAATACAAACCATAGGCCGATCTGTCACATCTACAAAGTCCGCGACCACGCGTTTCGGGTCGGAAATATCTAGGACAACGGTCGCGTCTGCGGCAAAATCCGTCGGATACTCCTCAGCGGGTGCTTGGCCATCAGGCAGAAAGGCAAGCAAGTTTTCCATCTGCATATGCCGCGCAAAAATCCGAACCTCTTTGCCCAGTCCCTGCAAGTAATGGTACATGGCCATCATGGAACCAATGCAATCCCCATCTGGGCGCACGTGGCCACAAACAACAATGCGTTGATATTGAGGGTTTTTCAAAAAGGCAAGCAGTTCTTTAATCGCCTCTGCATCATTGGTAAATCTATATTTATCTGGAAACCCATCAAGCATCACACCAACTCCTTTTCTTCTAAAAAAACTATCCACAGATTTCACTGATTACACAGATTAACTACATCTTGGAACAAAATGTTAAATCTGTGCAATCTGTGTAATCTGTGGATGTCTTTATCTTTTGGCGGTTAGAATTGCTTACCGCGCAGCGTGTTCCTCGATCATCTTACGGAAACGCGGGAACAAATACGACGCATCGTGCGGTCCGGGCGACGCCTCGGGGTGGTACTGCACGCAGAAAGCCGGATGCTCCTTGTGCCGCATTCCCTCGACCGTCATGTCATTCAGGTTCCAGTGCGTGATCTCGATCTTGGACTGATCAATCGAGTTGGGATCGACGCAAAACCCGTGGTTCTGACTCGTGATCTCGATAGCACCGGTTTCCTCGAAGCGAATCGGGTGGTTTGCACCACGGTGCCCGAATTTCAGTTTGTACGTTTTGCCACCGAAGGCCAAGCCCATGATCTGGTGTCCCAGGCAAATACCAAACAGCGGTTTTTTGCCCAGAATTTTCCGAGCGGCTTCAATTGCATAGGTACATGGCTCAGGATCGCCCGGGCCATTGCTCAGGAAAACGCCATCCGGGTTCATCGCTAACACGTCTTCTGCCGACGTCTTGGCCGGAACGACCGTTACATCAAATCCCTCAGCACGCATCAGGTCGAGAATGTTGCGCTTAATACCGAAGTCATACGCAACGACCTTGTAAGTCTTGCGTCCATCGGTCGGTAGGCCACGACGCGCATCCTTGTATTCGTAGGATTTAGCACACGTAACCTCTTGTGCCAGATCAAGCCCAGCCATCTTCGGCACCGCCTGCGCTTTTTTCAGCAACGACGCCTCGTCGAGGTCGATCGCGCTGAGCACACCGTTTTTGGCACCATGCGTACGTAGGTGCAGCACCAGCGAGCGGGTGTCAATACC
>DNPO01000192.1 GCA_003501375.1 Candidatus Sumerlaeota bacterium
GCTGCTGGGCCGCATCCCGTCGGCGGCGGGCTACCAGCCCACGCTCGTCACGGACATGTGCGAGCTGCAGGAGCGGATCACCTCGACCAAGCAGGGGTCGATCACGTCGGTGCAGGCCGTGTACGTGCCTGCTGACGACTTGACTGACCCCGCGCCCGCTACGACGTTTGCGCACTTGGACGCTACGACGGTGCTGAGCCGTCAGGTGTTCGAACTGGGCATTTTCCCGTCCGTTGACCCGCTCGACTCCTCCTCGCGTTTGCTGGATCCGAACGTGGTGGGTGCCGATCATTATAACACGGCCCGTGAAGCGCAGCAGGTATTGCAGCGCTACAAGGATCTTCAGGACATCATTGCCATTCTGGGTATGGAAGAGTTGAGTGAAACCGACAAACTGACGGTTATGCGTGCGCGTAAACTCCAGCGCTTCTTCTCGCAGCCGATGTACATGGCTGAGGCATTTACGGGCCAGCCCGGTGCTTACGTGAAGATTGATGACACGATTAAGGGTGTTAAGGCGATTCTGAGCGGCGAATGCGACGAACTGCCCGAGCAAGCTTTCTACATGGCCGGTACTTTGGAAGATGTGAAAGAAAAAGCCAGAACCCTCAAGAGCGCGTAATTCTTAATACAGTGCATTGGGAGGAGTGAGCGCCTCATGGCAACATTTCAACTCAAAATCATTACTCCGCAGGCTGTTGTTTTTGACGGCCCGGTGGAATCGGTTCAGGCTCCCGGCGGGGACGGCTATCTTGGCGTTCTTGCCGGGCATGCCCCGCTTCTCACCACTCTGCAGGATGGAAAATTAACCGCTTCGGGAGCCGGTCAGGGGAGCAAGTCCTGGCAAGTTACCGGAGGTGGTTTTCTCGAAGTGCATAAAAACAAAGTTACGGTTCTGGCGCAAAACCTTTCCGCCCAATAGTCCAAATTCTGTTGATTGATTGTGTGCGATGGGCTGAGGCGTTTCATTTCACTCTCAGGGGAGTTTGTCGTGCGCAAGGTCTATCGATTTTCCGAAGGCAAGCTAGCGGAGAATACCGACAGCGATGAGGGTATGCTCTGGGTGTATATAAACCCGGATGAAACCGAGAAACGTTACCTCGTTGAGCAATTAAAACTTGACGAACACACGCTCAACAGTTCCTTGGACCCAGACGAACTTTCCCGTCTCGAATTTGAATCTGATCATATGGCGCTGATTTTCAAGCGTCCTCGTAATGTTTCCAGTGCTGATTTTCTTCAACTAAAAGTAAATTCTGCCGGGCTTTTCCTTTTTAAAGAGCGCCTGATTATGGTATTGCCTGAAGACGTGCCGCTTTTTGCCGGTTCCGTCAAGGCTTTGTCGCGTCTGCCTGCAACGCCTACGCTGCTGATGCTTGGGATGATTTATCGTTCCATTTCTCATTTTTTGGAGCACTTGAAGGTGATCAATCTCATCTCTGGTGATCTGGAGCAAAAAATCAATACGGCGATTGATAACAAATTTCTTATTGGACTTTTTACCTTGGAAAAAAGTCTGGTGTATTATTTGAACGCGATCCATTCCAATGGATTAGTGATTGAAAAATTGCGCTCGCATGCAGCGAAGGTTGGGTTGTCACCTGAGGAAACGCAGTTGCTGGATGATATTTTTGTGGACAACAGCCAGTGTTACAAACAGGCGGATATTTATTCCAATATTCTGGCAGGCATGATGGACGCGCGCGTATCGGTGGTGAGCAATAACCTCAACCAACTGATGAAAACGCTCAATATCATTATGCTGACCTTGATGGCTCCGACCCTTATTGTTAGTCTGTTTTCTATGAACATGAAGCACCCATTGAGCACTATGGAATCTATCTGGCCCTTCTGGATTGTGGTCGTGTTGTGTTTCATCTCCGTAGGCAGCGTATTTTATTTCTGGAAGAAGAATAAATGGTAACTTCAACAGCAATTGCGACAGCGACTAATGATGTGGTGGCCGGGCCTGTTGCTTGGATTATCCTGTGCGTGATCGTTATCGGTTCAATCTTTTTTGACTTGTTTGTTTTGCAGCGCAAGCAAGGCGATATGTCGTTTCGCAAAGCGATAGGCATGACTTGTTTTTGGGTTATTCTGGCGGCTCTTTTCAACGTGGGAATTTATGCGTTTCACGGCGGAAAAGCCGCATTGGAATTCGTTACAGGTTATTTAGTAGAATACTCCCTAAGCGTGGACAACCTCTTTCTGTTCATGGTGATTTTTTCCTTCTTTGGAATTAAGCGGCACAACCAGAAGCACATCTTGTTCTGGGGGATTTTTTGTGCGCTTATCCTTCGCGCGTTGTTCTTAATTGGTGGCGTGGCCTTGTTGCATAAATTCACCTGGCTCATTTATGTCTTTGGCGTGATTCTCGTTTACACCGCGTTCAAATTGGCTTTCCGCAACGAAGATGAAACTGTGGATTTGGAAAAAAGTTGGATGGTGCGCATCTGCCGTCGCGTTTTGCCCTTTCCGCTACTCAGCCAGTATGAGGGAGAGCATTTTTTTACCAAGCAAAATGGGAAGACCTACGCTACCCCTCTCTTGCTTGTTTTGCTGATTGTTGAACTGGTGGATGTTGTCTTTGCTGTAGACTCCATTCCTGCGATTCTTGCTATTTCGACGAATCAATTTGTTGTATTTTCATCTAACGCCTTTGCCATTCTCGGCTTGCGTGCCCTCTTTTTCGTCGTCAGTCATTTCTTGAACCTCTTTCATTATTTGCATTATGGGCTAGCCGTCATTCTTGCCTTTATCGGTGCTAAAATGCTTATGAGCTCTTGGTATCACATGCCCACCGTTTTAGCGCTGGGCGTTGTGCTGGGAGTTTTGGCTATTTCCATTCTTCTCTCCATTTTGTTCCCGCCGAAGGAAGAAAAACAGGCGTAAAGGAGAAAAACGCAACATGCCTCTTATCGACATGCCGTTGGAAGAACTGCAAGCGTATTTTGGCGTCAATCCGCGTCCACATGATTTTGACGCCTACTGGGAATCCGCGTTGGCCGAAATGCGCGCGGTAGATGCCCAACTGGAACTTGTTCCTGCATCGTTTCAAACGCCATTTGCTGAATGCTTCGATCTGTATTTTACCGGTGTCCGTAGCGCGCGCATTCACGCCAAGTATTTGCGTCCAAAGAATGTTGTTACGCCGCATCCTGCCATTTTGCAGTTCCACGGTTACAGTGGCAACAGCGGCGAATGGTGCGAAAAACTGGGATGGGTTGCGTTGGGGTATTCTGTAGTGGCGCTTGATTGCCGCGGGCAGGGTGGGCTTTCCGAAGATGTTGGAGGCGTGGTAGGTAACACATTGCAAGGCCACATCATTCGTGGACTGGATGGAAAACCGGAAGATTTATTGTTTCGGCAGGTCTATCTGGACGTTGCCCAACTCGCGGGAATTGTGCTCGACATGCCAGAGGTGGATAAAACGCGTGTGGGGGCTTGGGGCAATTCGCAAGGGGGCGCTCTGACGTTGGTTTGTGGAGCGCTGGAACCGCGCATCAAACGCCTGGCTCCTATCCATCCCTTTCTTTGCGATTTTCAACGCGTTTGGGAAATGGACTTGGCTTGCGAAGCGTTTGAAGACTTGAAAATTTATTTCCGACGTTTTGATCCGCTGCATCAACGCGAGAAGGAAATGTTCACACGCCTGGGTTATATTGATTGCCAGCATTTGGCCCCGCGCATCAGGGGAGAGGTAATGATGGCGATTGGCTTGATGGATCAGGTTTGTCCGCCATCCACGCAGTTTGCCGCGTACAATAAAATCATCACCCCCAAGCAATCGATCATTTATCCCGACTTTGCGCACGAATATTATCCCGGACATCCCGATCGAATTTTCCAATTCATGATGGGGTTGTAACTATTGCTGTTTATTCCTCATCCTCTTCCGCATTTCGCGGATCGGGCATGATTCGTCTCAACACGCCGATTTGTAGCATGAACGACCCCAGTGCAACCGGTGGAATGGACAGCAATGCCAGCGGATCGCGCAGTGCAACGGCAATCAGCACCGCGCCCACGAGAGACGTGAGCGCCGAGACAATCCACTTGGAACCAAGCAACATGAGAAATCCGCACAACAACGCACCCAC
>DNPO01000164.1 GCA_003501375.1 Candidatus Sumerlaeota bacterium
GCAACGGCGGCGGCGATGGAGGTGAACGGCGGTGCAACGACCACGTCCACGTCCTTGTTATCTTGAACCAGCGGCAGCAACGCGGCGATCAATTCGGCAGCCTCGTTCTGATCCTTGAACATTTTCCAGTTACCAGCGAGAATGTAACGTCTCATTTGTGTAAAACCCTTTCCTATAATAAGAGGAGATGTTTCCGGAAAGAGAGGCGGTTTGACCCGGCTCTTTTACCCGGCATATTCAGCTTAAAGATATAACATCGCCTTGGAAAGTGTTCAAGATAAGAAAACAAAAAAGCGGGGACGGGCTTTCGTCGGCGAACCAGCGGCGTTGCGTCCAACCGAGCGGGATGAGATTTTTGCGATTTCCTACAGATGGCAGCAAGTGAGAAATTGACTTGCGTACGGGAACGAGTCGGCAGGGTTCAGCGAGTTTTCAGAGGGATGCAAATCCTCATTTTGCGCTGGACGAAGGATGCAAAATATGTTGTCCATGTCCTCGGTCTATACACATGACACCGCACTCCAAAGTGGTTATTTCGTAACGTTGAAATCACCCTACACTTAACAGCGCTAATAAAACATCGGTGCCAACCGGGTGTTAGCGGTTAATTGCGATACGCTGCCGGCATCAGAATAAAACCTAACACATTAAGTGCCAGATGAGCAGCAATGCAGGCTTCCAGCCCCAGACGCCGTCGCACCACTCCGAGCACCAGCCCAACGCCAAAAATCTGTCCCCACTTCACCCAGTTCGGTTCGATCTTGTCCACGTGTGGCAAGGCCCATAGAATGGCGGGAATCACCACGGACATAAAAGCCCTGCGGTGAAAAATGCGCGAAAGTAATCCCTGCAAATATCCGCGATAAACGATCTCCTCCAGAAACGGTGCAAGCGCGGTGCATAAAAGCGCCTGGACAAAAAACAGCAATGTTCCCGAGACATTCACCAACGCTGCGGATAACTTTGGATGCACATGCGCGCCAAAATACTGCGTTCCCAGCCACAGCCATCCATAACTAAATGTCAGTGCAAGCGCGGTGTATGCAAACGTCTTGAGTATGCCCGGCGCTAAAGATGGAAGCGTATGCCGTGTGTCTTTACGCACTCGCAACCAATTCAACAACGGGAATAAGCGCACGGAATCATGGCGCAACGGCGGCGTATCCCGGGCAAGACTCACGGCAAGCAGGCAGGTGGCGCACAGGGCCGTAGCAATCGGCGTAAGCAACAAATTTAACAGGCGCTCTCCATTCAACGGAGTGTCACGCCAAAGCGAGAGAGCATTTGTCAGGATTTGAGCGCAGGCAAAAACGCATCCAAACCTTAGGGGGATTCGCCAACGCAACTTACACGATGACCATTCTACTTCCAGCGCTGCCGCTAAAAGAATAAGGGGCAGATAGTTGGAAAAAATGAAAAACAAGGGTAGGGGCAAATCTCCTTGGGGGGATTCTGCACGCACGCCAGAACTCCCGCAATCTTTTTCGCCCTGCGTAAAGATTTAGAGAAGAATTTTGTTGGGGGGGGGAAGGGAAAAAGGACAACCGTATCTCTCGCAGCGGCGCGGTTGCCGCGCCGCTGCAAGAGATATTTTGTTATTGCTTGACGCGCCAAATATCGCCAGAACTGGTGGTTCCGTTGGTGGCATCATACGTTAACGACTTGCCTGACGCGCCCACTCCGGTTAACAACTCCTTGGTGGGGTTTGGCACTGCCGGGTTGTACACCTTTTTCGCATCTTCTAACGTCATGTTGTACTCGCCATCCGGGCCACACGACCACAGCAACCATCCCAACTCCTGCGCATTATAATAGCAGAAGGGCGTACCAGCACCCTTGATACCAAAGGGATCGCCGGGGTAGGACGTGATGTAGGACACGGGCGTGGTCAGGGTCATCACCGGTATTGGCTGTCCCACTTTCTGGCCAAAATTTGTGCGGAACGTGGTTTGTTGTTTCAACGCGGGGTTTTGTTGCACCACTTTGCCAAACGGAGTCAGGCTCACGTCCTCTGAGGAAACAGGGAACTTGTTATTATCGACATAATACGATTCAATGGCTGTGGCAAGTGAACGCATATCGGACTGCGCGCGGCTAACTTTGGAACGTACTTGCGCCTCTAGGAAATTCGGAACGGCAATGCTGGCGAGGCCGCCCGCTCCGACAGCCGGGAGCATGCCCAGGGCGGGCAACATGCCGTGGCCCACATACAAAATTCCGTCGGGACGGTTCACGCGGACGGTGAAGTTTCCCGTGGAGGGTTGCTGTTGTTTCTTGGCGTTTGCAAGCAGAGCCGGAAGGGGATTGTCCGGCGTTTTATCCGCGTATTTGTCGAGCATGCCCAACATTTTTTCATACGCATCCGGGCTGCTGTAGAAACACCCGTTGCCCTCGGTGGGGATGTTGACGCTTAATTTTTTGAACGCCTCAGAATTACGCAGAGGCGTTTTGGAACCGGCGGACAAATCCTTGACATAATCCGTATCGTTGCTCACGTACAGGTACTCTCCGTCGGTCGCCAACACGGGCGTTATAGGCGGAATGGAAGGGTCTGCGAGAACCTTGAAAGGCATCATGCGCAGTTTGCCTTCTGTTTTTTCCGCATCCAATAAATTGTCTTTTTGCATTGATGCGGCGATTTTTGAGTACGCATCAACATTTTTGACCCGCCACAGCAAGGCAAAGCGCGGCATGGGTTTGGGCGTTTGCAGCCGCTCCGAGGGAACGTCTACAACAAATGTAATCTCTCCCCCCAGCGACGGAACCAGGGCGGCAACATCCAAATTGCTCTGCACATTCAATTCCTGAAGCGCCTTATCCAAGTCCTTCAGTCCGTCCGCATCCAGCGCGGCATCACGAAGCAATTGCCAGGCGGCTTGTTCGTTGCAATCCATATTGAGCAACAGCAGCGTGCTGGCGGAAACGCGATCCAAAATGGTGAGCGGATGCGGATTGCCACCCAACAGACTCAGGCACCCTTTGTCGCGACCATCAGCGCTGCCGATGAACATTTTCATGCGGCGCATTCCGTTGTCCATGATCGCGCTTGCGCCCACATCCTGCAGGCCGTAAACGCCAAGGCGGTCTACCACTTTATCAGCAATGCCAGCGATACGGCTTGTTTCCGGGGGCATTTGTGGATTGTTGAGTATGGTTTGAAATTGGGTCGCATATTTTTTGAACAAACCTTTGGTGTCGCTGTACAGATAGAACGATCCGCCCGTGTCGAGCAAATCCTGCACTGCGTAAAAGCGGGGGTTGGGCGCTTTATCACGCGCCGCGTTGCCAGATTTTAAATCTGTTGCGGCAACGAGAAATAGAAACGCCAGCAAACTGAGAGTAACCAATACAGATGTGAAATGATGCGTGCGATTATGTTGAGACGCCATGAGGGTATCCTCCTTTTATTTCCGGGTTATTTGATTTTTTCTATTCTATTGAACTGCGCTTGCTCGCGCGCTTTTACAAAACTGGGAACGGCGATACCCACCAGAACCCCCGGAACCACTAGGCCTACGGCAGGGACGACTTCCGCCATGTTGCGGCGGGAACGTTCCACATACCACATTCCGTCCGGGCGATTGACCCGCACGCCAAACGTGCTCGACTGCGTATACTCTTTGGTGAGTCCGAAATTTTGGAATACATTCATGCTCCCTTGGCTTGCTTGAACCTGTTGCATTGCATCAAACCAAGCCTGGTAAAAACGCTGGCTCACGAAAATGCAACCGTTTCCCTCAGTCGGTGTACCAGCACTTATCTTCTTGAATTCAGGGGATTCGCGCAGAGAAACGGCGGGTTTCCCAGCGACCAATTCCTTGACGTGGTTTGCATGCGTGGAAAGATACAGGTATTCGCCATCGGTCGCCAACACGGGCGTTAACGGCCAGAAGGGATTGAAGGGACACTTGATAGCGAGGCTTAATACCTTGCCCTCGGTAGATTCGGGATTGCACAGGTTATTTTTCTGGAATGCCGCCTTCAGCGCCTGATAAAAATCATCTGACTTGAGGCGTACCATCAACGTGAGGCGTGGCGCGTCGGTCATGAATCCAGCATTGCCCAAGGGCAGGGTCAACTTTTGCGTGGGCGTCTTATCGACCAGCACGTTGATCTCGCCACCCAGCGTGG
>DNPO01000223.1:0-1757 GCA_003501375.1 Candidatus Sumerlaeota bacterium
TTGTCACGCTTCAACCGCGTGAAACCCGTGCAAATGATCAGCCTGTTGGGAGCCATGTATCGCGGGCCAGAATATGATTCTTATGAAGATTCTTTCCCCATTCCCGGGCAGGACGGGGCCATGCGCAAGCGCATGAAAACGCTGAAAACCCGCGGCAACATCCATGCGAAAACCGGATATATCAAAGGGGTCACCTGCCTCTCGGGCTATATTACGTCGCAAGACACGGAAACATTCGCCTTCACCGTTCTGGTCAACAACCCGCAGGGTGACGTAAAAGAAGTGATGGACAAGGCATGCACCATCGTCTCCAAATTCAGTCGCGATCCGCAGCAAAAGCCCGCCGAACCCACCACGCCAACGCCCAAAGCAACCAAGACGCCGAAAGTGGAGTCTACCCCCAAAAGCCGAAAAGCCACGTCTGTTGGCAACTAATATTGTTAGGACAAAAAGAATTGCAAGGGCACAAAGGGGAAGACAATAACCCAACGGTTATTGTCTTCCCCTTTGTGCCCTTGCAGTCCTTTTTGTCCTTTGACTTTACCTGCCCAACTTTTCCCTTGGAAACCGTGAAGAAAAGTTGCTATTATTACCCCGAAGAACCCGGATTAATAACAATCGGGTTTGTAACCCGTCTTTGTTGTTGCAGCCGGATTGCCATTTTCGGAGAACCCTGATTTCATGTCCCAAGACCCCGTTGTTCAAAAAACCGTTTTGTTTGATGCCCACGTCGCCCTCAAGGCCCGCATGGTGCCCTTTGCCGGGTGGATGATGCCCGTGCAATATTCCGGAATTCTGGAAGAGCACATGCACACCCGCACCGCCGCCGGGCTGTTTGATATTTGCCACATGGGCGAGTTCTATGTGCGCGGGGCCAACGCTGGCGCTGCCATTGACCGCTTGGTAACGCAACGCCTCGACAATTTGGCGATTGGTCAGGGCCGCTATGGCTTTCTGCTGAACGACGACGCGAAGGTCTTGGACGACCTGATCGTTTTTAAACTTTCCGACGAGGAATTTTTCATCGTGGTCAACGCGGGCACGCGGCAAAAGGATGCGGACTGGATGAAATCGCACCTGCTGGAAGGCGCAACGTTTGAAGACGCGTCCGACCGTATTGCAAAACTGGATATTCAAGGGCCGTTGTCTGGCGAGATCATGGCCGCACTTGCACCTGAAGCAAATATTCCATCAATCAACCGTTTTCACGGTAAACAAATCACGCTGAAGGGCGTGTCAGTGTTCATCAGCCGCACGGGTTACACGGGCGAACTGGGCTACGAACTTTACTTCGACGTTTCCGCCGCCGACAAAATCTGGAACCTGCTGCTGAGCGCCGAAGACGTCAAACCGATTGGGTTGGGCGCACGCGACACGCTGCGTCTGGAAAAGGGCATGAGCCTTTATGGGCACGAACTGGACGAGGCGCATACGCCGCTGGAGTCGAGTCTGGAGCGGTTCGTGTACTGGGACAAAGAATTCATCGGACGCGAAAAACTGCTGCGTCAAAAAGAAACCGGGCTACCGCGCATCCTGACCGGATTTGTTTGCGAGGGACGCCGTGCCGCTCGCGAGCATTTTGAGGTGCGGGTGAATGACGAAGTCGTGGGCGAGGTAACCAGCGGCGGGTTCTCACCATGCCTCTCGCGCGGCGTTGGACTTTGCCGCATCGACCAGCACCTGGCGCAACCCGGCCAAGCCATCACGCTGATGCAGGGCAATGTGCAAATCCCGGCGGTGATTCAGGCCCCCCCGTT
>DNPO01000223.1:1993-3220 GCA_003501375.1 Candidatus Sumerlaeota bacterium
GGGCAATGTGCAAATCCCGGCGGTGGTTCAGGCTCCGCCGTTTGTGTGAAACAAACTAATTAACCGCCAAGAAAAACACTGGGCATTTGTAATAAGAAAACATGTTCAGAAGGAAAGGGTTATGTAAAAAGTAAAAAAATCAGACAGCGTTGACGGTAAAAAAGAGAAAAATCTCTTCTCTCGTCGGAGTCCAAGAACAAACCGGAGGTAAATTTTAGAATGCCAAATCGAACAAACGCAGTTGTGCTTCCGTGTTCAACACATGATTTTGGGTCTTTCATTTCTAGTATCCTTGGTAAACCTCAAACTATAACGAACACAATCAAAGGGCCGTTTGAAATAGATCAAAATAATGTGCTGAATATTTACGCATTGCTTTGTCAACGAGTTGCTCAACAGAATGAGGGTACCCTTGCTCTGTTTACCGCCAAACTTATCTTTTCAGATGATTCGTCAGTGCTTTTGAATAGCATTGATGAATTTTCTGCTTACAACGAAGTGCGTTCCGTTGCTTGTTTATCTCTTCACCTTTCTTGGGTATTTCTCGTGAAATTTAACGGAAAATCGCACCCGGAAAAACAACAAATTGATTTGTCATTTTTGGGCGGAATCACGTCACCTGTAATTGATTCAGATATTCCAATTCTTCTAATGGCAGGATTGAACTCTGGATTTATTTTTTACAGAATTTCTCACACTGCTCGTACATGGGGTGCAGATATTGACTCGCTTCTTGCCTCGCATATGCGCAACGTGGTTGATGAAGTTCCCAAGATACGAAAGTGGTTGGCTAAATATAATGGCAAAATTGCATTATTAACATTTTGTATCCTTTTTCTATCCAGTATAGTCGCATCTTTCACCGCCAGTACTCATTTCGTCGAAAAACAAAGGACCAACCTTAAAGGTATTTACAGTTCCACGTCACAGCCACTTAAAACCGTGGAGCAGATGAACTATTTGCTTGATACAGTCGCTTTGGGTACTTGGGCAAGATTCCAGTTTACAACTGAGGCCTTTCTGTTACTCAGTCTCGTCCTCTCCATTGGAATAGCCGTTTGGGTTAGTACAACCGCAAACAACATTCCACCAAGTTTTTTACTTTTGACCAAGGAGTCAGAAAAGAGAAAAAAAAGGATTCTCGCAAAACGCAACAGGAAATGGCTTTCATTTCTCGCCTCAGTTGTTGTTGGATTGTTATTGGGAATCGGAGGAAATATTTTCTAC
>DNPO01000424.1:0-1883 GCA_003501375.1 Candidatus Sumerlaeota bacterium
TGGGGAGGAATTTGATAATATGGACGCCAAAAGGTGATTCAACGGGTTTGCCATATTCGCCAACTTTCTGGGTTGCCTTCACTTCTTTTAAAACGTTGCCGAATGCGTACACCGATACACAACCCACATTGCCCCCCTTGGATTTACTCAGGGTGTCCTCGGAAATTTCTGCCGCAAGTTTTTCAAAATCCGTCCCCATGCGCAGGCGCATCCAGGCGTCCTTTGCTTTGCGGTTCGCCTCCCCGATTACCTTTTCGGGCGCATTCGCATATTCCGGTTTTTGCGCCGTGTTGAAGAATATGTGCGCCATTTTAACATATTCCTTCTCCAAGCGTCCGCGTTCTTTTTCCACCATTGCCTTCTGCTCTGCGCCTTGTAAATGTTTTTTGTCCCATTCGTATCCCATGTATTTCGTCATTCCAAAATCCACGGCGATTTCCCGGCGAAATTCGGAGAGCGTGTAATAATTTTTTTGCAAAAAGTCATCGAAACTGGTGTAGCGGCAACACATGCAACTGGATTGCGGAGGTTCGCGGCGCAGACGTTCCACTTCCGCATCGATGGCTTTGGAATCAATCGCGATGTTTTGCTTTTTGAGAAATTGTTCGTGCAAAGTCAGTTGGATCAGTCGTTCCACCTTGTCTTTTTTCACCCCGGAATTGACCATTTCAAATGAATTTTCCATGAGTTCATCCGAAACATCGCTCTCATAAATCGGCGCGCCATTGACCGTTGCTAAAATAGGATCGTTGGTGTGCGACAGCGTGGTCGTGGTTGCCAACGTTTGCGAAGTCGGCTGTGCAGGCAGGGCGCTGGACAAAGAAAACGCACCCAACAAAAGAATGCCTGCGTATGATTTAAAGGGATGATTGTTCATCTGAATCCAACCTTTCCGGTTTTGCCCGTCGGGGGCCGAGGGTTGCCATACAAAAAAATACTGCAATAAGAAATTCTTCCACGAGCGTTAAACCGGGGCCTTGGTCTTGCACTAATTTGACCTCACCACCCTGTCCGGGCACGCCCGCCACGGCATCACGCAAACTGACTATGCCGTTCTTTTTCCATTGGGCTTTGTCTCGCTCTATTTTTAACGTCCCGGTAAAAACGCCTTTCTGTTTCCAAATGGGCGGAATCTGATTGGCATCCTTGGGGAATGCCATCACGGAATTGAAGAAGTTCGGCGGCGTTCCCTTAACCCCGTCCCACGCCTCGGCGCTAACAAGTAAGTTCAACGGCGCGTCTTTTGTTCGGTTCGTTACGAAGCCGCTCACGACCATCTGCTTGCCGTCTAAACTGGTGAGCGCATCCGATATTCCAGCGCTTTTATTTTTTTCAAAATCCGCCAGCGCTTTAAAATCAAACTGCGCCAGTCCTGCCTTTCCCGCTGCTTGTGTTGGATCAATGTCGGGCGCGTCCTGCCCCAGGGCGCGCGCCTCAACGCCCTCCATGCGATAGATGAATCCCTGATCCGGCTGCGCATCAACGATGAATTTGCCGCGCACGAGCACCGGGGTGAGGCGTTCAAATTTTACCGCCTCGGGCATCTCCACAAAAACATACTGGTTATATTGCGGACGCGGGCCGTAACAACAAGTTTGGGTGCTGCGAAGCAGGCAGAAGGTTTTGAGTTTTGTGCCGCCTTCCAACGGATACATGAAGCCGATGCAGGAAGCATCTTTGCCGCTCAGCGCCTGAATCTCCGCAGGGCAGGGCGTTTTTGTTTGCGCATCGAATCTCCACCCTTCCAGCAGCGAGAAGCGCAGGAAAGTTTCGTCCCGGTCTTTCGCACCAGAGGTCTCGTCAATAACAATGGTGTTATGCGCGGCGGAAGAGCCTTCTGCGGCGCGTACTACCACTTGCGATTCTTCCTTGCCGCGTTTTTC
>DNPO01000424.1:2195-7104 GCA_003501375.1 Candidatus Sumerlaeota bacterium
AGGGTGGGAAGCCCGATGCTGAAAATGCGAGGTCTGCGAATGCGTATCATGTGAAATTACCGCAAATATTTCTTTAAAGTTTCGAGATTGGCGCGCATGGTCTTTTCATAATAATCCAGCGGAGCGTCCATCGGCCCGGTCGCCACGGGGTCAAGCGATGCGACCGGAATCTGCGCTTCCTTCGCAATGGTTTCGCCTACCTTGGCGGGGTATTGCGGCTCGGTAAACACCACGGCTGCGCCGCTTTTTTTGATGGTCGTGATGATCTTCAACATTTCCGATGCTGCCGGTTCCTGGCCAGGTTCTTCTTCCACCACGGCGGCAATTTGCAATCCCGCATCCCGCGCCAGATAGTCAAAGACGGCATGCTCGGTTACGATTTTTTTCTTGGTGAACGCTGCGCAGGTTGTTTCGAGTTCCTTCGCCAACGCTTCCAGTTGTTCGCCGTATTTTTTGGCATTTGCGGCATACACCATTGCACCGTCCGGGTCAAGTTTTGAAAGTTCCTGCGCAATGTTGCGCACCACTTGCGCCGCCTGAAGCGGACTGGCGAACAGGTGCGGGTTCATGCCGGAATCATGGTGATGATGCGCCCCCTCTTTTTCGTGCGCATGGTCGTGTTCTTCTTCATCCTCGTGCAGCGCGATCAGATTCTTAATTCCTTTGGATGAATCGGCAATCTTCAATTTTGGATTGGCCTGTTGCACAGCTTTGCCCAAAAAGTTTTCCATCCCGAGGCCATTGGCAATGAGCACGTCCGCCTTGGCAAGGGTGCGCATGTCATCAGTCGTCAGCGAATAATCGTGCGGACATCCCAACGTTGCGGGCAACATCAACCTTACTTCCAACCCGTCGCGTCCTTCGGCAACCATGCGCGTGAATTGGTACATGGGAAAGGTGGTGCAAAGTACTTTGAGCGTTGCCGGAGGTCGCGGGAGAGTGGATGTTTGAGCAAACGCAACGACGCTGCCAAGGCAGATGAGAAGCGCGAACAAACCGATTTTGATAGAAGTTTTGTTTTTCATAACTTGCTCCATTCCTGAGACGTGGATGAAACGGATTCAACTTCCAAACCATTTTCACCACAGAGACACAGAGGGCACAGAGGACTTCAAAAAACTGTCTTTGTTTTTCTCTGTGTTCTCTGTGCCTCTGTGGTGAAATTCTTCAAGTTGTGAAATCGATTTTAATCGGGATCGTAGCCTTCGGGATATTGGATCACGATCTTGCGTTTTTTCCCCTTGAACTCCACCTCGCCCGTGGCATTGAACTTTTTCGCCCCGTTCAAAAAATCCGCCTTGCCCTCAAACGTGGCGCAGTCGCCAACCTTCTCTTCCGCCAACTCGTTCGGTTTGGGCTGAAGCGTCAGCGTTTGCGTGGTTGCTTTGGGATCATCCACCTTGACCGACAGCGTGATGGACGCTGCGGAAACCTTGACCGCTTTGCCCGTTTCCGTCCCGCCACCGACAAACCAAAGTTTCAGCGTGTTGCCTTCCAGTTTTGTTTCGGCATGCCCGACTTCGCAGGTCTCCATCGCATTCAGGCAGCCGCCGTGGTGCGCTTCGTGCCCATGTTCTTCTTCCTTTTTCTCTGCGGCCACGCCCCAACTAACCAGCGCGACAGCCAGGCAAAGGGCCAACAAACTTCTTTTCATAAAAGAACGTCTCATTTTCAATTACTCCTTTTGAGTTATGATACGGGATGGATGTTTTTTAACACGCTGAGCCGGTACGCCTGAATCGCGGGCAAAAGCCCCGCCAGCGTTCCGAGAATCAGCATGGCCGGAAGCAGATAAATATCCGCTTGCGACAGATAAGCCGCCGAAAACCGCAGCCCGGTTTCGACTTTGACAAAGTGTCCGCCCAACGCGACAATGGCATGCCCCAGGGCGAGTCCCATCACTCCGCCGAGCAACGTAATAACAAGCGATTCACTCAGGATCAGCCCGAACACCGTTTGGCGTCGTGCTCCCAGCGACCGCAGCAGCGCAATGTCGCGTCGCCGCTCCTGCAAGGCGCTAACCAGCGCGGTAAACAGGAAGAGAGTCGCGAGCAGCGTAACCAACGCAGCAATGGCAAGCAGCACATGATCGACCCAACCGATGATGTTGAACAATTGTGGCAACACCTCGTTTGGAATCACCAGTTGCGCCGATGACGATTGATTGATGTTGTACTTCAACTCCTGAATGCCCGGGTGCATCGCACCACCGCGTATCCGTTTGATCTTCAGATACGCGCCGCTGATCTCGCGATGCTCCTCGTCCAGCGCCATTTCGGCCACGTCTTTTCCATGCCCTTCGAGCGTATAAAACGTCTTGAGCGGTATGTAAATAGCGCGGTCGTGCGGTGTTCCGGTCGGGGCCATGATGCCGACAAACGTTAGCGTGTCGTTGACATGGACGGGGTCGCCCGCGTTCACCCCACAAACCGGGTTGAACGTGTTGCCGAGTTGCAGTCCCAGTTCACGCGCGGCGGCCCATCCCGCGACCGCTTCATTGCGCGACTGAAAAACGCGGCCCTTGCCGCCGTCCGCTTCGCTGAAGGAAAAATGTTTGCCCGGCAGGTACTCGAAGTCCGTGAAGAAGCGGTCGTCGATGGCGTTCACCCGCAGCCCGGCATACGAATGCCCGGTCGCGAAGGGAATGCCTTCGGCCACCACCGGACTTTCCAGCACCTTTTTATAGTACGGCCACTTCACCTTGCCCGGCATTTCCTCCAGGTGGTATAGCGCGTTGAGCACGATCTGCAACGGCGATCCTTTTGGCCCCAGCACCGCATCCACGCCCAGACCTTCCTGGGTAAAGTTGCGATGCGATTGCTCGCGCAACGAAACAACTGAAGTTAGCAACGCCACGCCCAGCGCGATGCTGAAAATCGCCAATGCGGTGGATAACCAATGCTGACGGAGGCTTTTGAGAACAATGCGCCAGAGACTCATGCGACCGCCTCCTTTTTCGCGAACGCGTGATTCAATTCGAGAAAGGACACCTGCCGCTCAAAAGCCTCCACCACCTCGCGTTCATGGCTCACCACGATCAATGTGCAACCATGCTCGCGACACGACTGCCGCAACTTCGCCACTACCTCACCGGTATGCAGCGGATCAAGCGAACCGGTGGGTTCGTCGGCCAGAATCAATTCGGGCCGCTTCGCCAACGCTCGCGCAATCGCGACGCGCTGTTGCTCACCGATGGACATTTGCGCCGGACAATGGTGCAGCCGATGCCCCAGTCCCATTTCTTCGAGCAGGGCGGTTGCCGCCTGCCATTGCGGTTTGCGCGGAGAAAACGTCATGCCCAGCAGCACATTTTCCAGAGCGGTGTAGCCCTGCAACAAATTAAAACTCTGGAAAATATAGCCAATGGACTCGGCGCGAAAACGGTCGCGTTCCGCCTCGCCCAACTGACCAATGTCGCATCCGCACACCTGCACCGTACCGCTGCTGGGCGGTAACAACCCGGCAATCACATGAAGCAGCGTGGATTTTCCAGAACCGGACGGGCCGGAAATGGCGACTTGCTCGCCCTTGTCCACCTGCCAGTTTGGAATATCCACGACAGTAAATGACTCGTTGCCGTTGTGGTATTCCACTTTGAGATTTTCTACAGAGATCAGCATTTTGCAGCATCTTTCTTACTGGGCAGAATGCAAAGTAACGCGAAAAAACTTACTTTGCATCCCGCCTTTCCTTAGTTTTTGAATCCGTTGCCAGGCCCGAAGTAATAAATATTACCCAGCGAACGTGTTCCGTTGGTTGAATCGTACAATATCGGCACGCTGGATTCAGCCGTTCCGTCCAGATGTTTCAGGCACGGCCCGTGGCTGAACAAAAAATACTTGGGCTGCGTTTGCGATCCTGTCAAAACAAAGTACAAATCGCCCAGAAACGCCTTGCCGGAAGAGGTATTATTTCCAGATGACGGTAATATGGGGCTTCCTACCTCAACGGTCCAGGTCCAGGTTCCGACCGGGGTGTCGATGCGTTCATTATTCTTTTGGTCAGAGTAATGGAAGGGCACATCCAATGGGTGCTCATCCGGTTGCTCCACTTTAAACACATCAAGCGGCAGCGAAGTCATGTAGGCAACGGGTGTGGTAAGACGCTGAGGCGGAAGAAATCCCTCAAAAGGCTCATCACAAAGATCAATCGTTTTTAAAACGCCGCTCTCATTTTCATAGCCGTACGGAAAGGGATAATAATTCGCATCCACCGCGTACGCTTCCAGCGCCGTGGCGCACGACCGCATATCCGATTTGCAGCGACTGACCTTGGCTCGCATCTGCGCCTCCATAAAATTCGGAACGGCAATAGCCGCAAGAATGGCAATGATCGCCACAACAATTAACAACTCGATCAGGGTAAAGCCCTGCCTATTGCGCTTGACAGAAAACACGAAACACCTCCTGGTAAAATCAAAATGTCGGACACAACCCAACGCCTCGCCCTTTCAGGACAAACGCGGGCTGGTGTCAAAAATTGCGTTGCGATAATTTTGATTTAGCAGGAGGGTGGGCCACGTGGAATGACCAGCCCGCCAACAAAGAACGGTTGCAGATTTTCATCCGCAATCGGTGGAAGGTAGTTCACCACATGAGGTGGATTGATATAGGGGGTTAAATCGACAGTCGGCGCCTGGTCAGGCGTAACAGCGAAAGCGCAGAAGGAACAATGCGCCTCATGCTCCGCACCGCCAATACAATGGTCAAGATCATGCGCGAGTAATCCGAATGCCGCCAGCAGGGCTGGAAGAAGAAAGAAGAAACGCCAGAGGATATGTCGGTGGAGTTTCATGTCTCGATTCATTGCACAGAAAGAACAAAAAGTCAAGAGAACGAAAAACACCCCCGCTGATCTGGGTGCAACCCGGCATTATGGTAAACTTAGTTTCGCCCTTACAGAGGGTGTT
>DNPO01000290.1:0-754 GCA_003501375.1 Candidatus Sumerlaeota bacterium
AGCACGATGTGAATTGCTCGTTTCTTGCTTGTGAAAGCAAAGAAAGAACACCAAACTCCTCAACTTCCACGCATCTAAAACGATTATGTATAGAACCAAGACGGACTGAAAGTGATACGGCTCCCCCGGAGTACTTTCCTGTAGTAAAAAATCATCCACATGTTTCTACATTTTTTATCTCGTTAGTATTCAGACAAATATATTATGTTGGAGTTAACAGGATTTACCGATAAAAGGTGTTGAATCCTAAGTTTGGGAGAGTTTACAATGAAGTCGAACGAAATTGGCAAAGTCCTTTGCGACCGATTCGAGATTCTGGATGTTCTGGGAGCAGGTGGAATGGGCGTTGTGTACAAGGCTCATGACCGGAACATGGATGTTGATGTCGCACTGAAGGTTATGCGCTCCGGAAGCGCAGACAATGACGATCTTCGTAAACGACTGGAGCGCGAAGGTCGCCTGATGGCCAAACTGCGCCAACATGCCAATATTGTCACAATATATGAGCGAGTTATTCAAGACGGTGACATTCACCTCGTGATGGACTACATCAACGGAGAAGACCTGCATAAACTAATCCAGCGTACGTTAAAATTTCGCGAGGAAGGCGCTGGAACAATCGAAATATCCAGTCCCAAACCCCTTGCGTGTCTTGATCAAACGAGCGCAATTACGATTGCAATTCAGGCACTAAATGCCCTCCAGTTCGCCCATACCCAAGGAATTTTGCATCGCGACATCAAACCCGGCAACA
>DNPO01000290.1:978-4775 GCA_003501375.1 Candidatus Sumerlaeota bacterium
ACGCCCACGACCAGGGAATCGTCCATCGCGACATCAAACCCGGCAACATCATGGTAACACGCGACCCCAATGGTAAACTCCAAGTATTTCTTATGGACTTTGGAATTGCTACAGCAATCCGCGAAAGCATGAACAGCTCGAGTTTAATGTCAATGCTCCAGCCACAACAAGGCAGCAGCCCAGGCACACCCGCCTACATGGCTCCAGAACAGATTGATCGCAACAATTTTGGGCCTTTAGACCACCGGGCTGACCTTTATGCGTTTGGAGTCACGCTTTTCCAAATGCTCACCTTGCAAATGCCATTTGATAGCGCGATTTCCGCGTACGACGCACACCTCTACTTGCAGCCGCGCGATCCATCTGAGTTACCCACTGCTCTGCGACAGATTCTCAAGAAAGCCCTTCAGAAAAAAGCAAGCGACCGTTACCAAAATGCAGCGGAATTTCGGAATGATCTTGAGACATTTATTGGCACGGCACCTCTCGCCCAACCCACAGCCCAAGTTGTAGATACAGCCCAGCCTGCGCCGCATGTTTCAGACACCAATACGGTTCTAGTGACTTCCCGAACACCCCCGCCGCGACAAAAACGCACGAATAAGTTACTTATCGGAGTAGTGCTATGCCTCCTGGTCGGGCTGTGCACGCTGGCATGTGCCGGATGGTATTTTGTACATCACATCCCAGGATGGTTTACCGCTACAAATTCGCAACCCCAAACCGCATTAGGGGCCTCAACTGCAGCACCTTCAACGTCTCCAGCCCAAGTAATCCCAGCACCTTCGCCCGCTGCAATTTCGGTTACACCCGCACCTGCTACTCCCTTAACCCAAGAATCGGTTGTGGCTCCACTCGATACTCCCACTGCAATTCCAGCCCCAGAGAAAATAACGTCTGCGCTCCCTCCCACGCCAACTCCCACACCTGCAGTGCCCTTAATCCAAGAATCGATTGTGGCTCCGCAGAGTACCCCCCCTATTGCAACCCCATCTCCAGAGAAAACGCCTGTTCTCACACCCACACCAACGCCAGTTCTAACGCCAAAATCCAGACGGACGCCAATACCAGAGGAGGAAGATGCCCCGGTTAAGCAAGTAAAACCGAAGCCGACTCAAATGCCGAGCAAACTTACAAACACATTTAAGTGGAGTAGTGACCGTCCCTGATCTTAAAAGTAATTTGTTAGCAACCTGTGCCTTCTGGCTCTGCCAGAGCGCAGATACCAACCAAAGAATAGGAGATTAAGTACTATGTTTCAACGCAATCCTCTCAACATCCTTCTGCGGGGTGCCGCAATTGCCATGCTGCTTTCCGGCCTTGCTGGTTGTTCCATGAACACAACGACCGTAACAGAAAAACCATCCGAGTCTATTCTCCAACTACAAAAACTCGCCCCCAATGCACGTCCACGCGTGGCCGTTTTGGATTTTGCAAATAAGGCTAACATTACCAGTGAGGCAAAAATTGGGCGTGGCATGGCCGACCAAATGGTCACCGCCCTTGTGACGGAAAATGCTTTCACGGTGATTGAACGCGCGCGACTGGATGCTGTGGATTCAGAGCAAGTGCTGAACAACGACTCTAACCGTTTTAATCCGCAAAGCGCGTCGAAAGTCGGGAAACTCTTAGGAGTAAACTTCTTCATTGTTGGTGCAATCACCGAATTCGAAGGCGACGAATCCAGTCTGGCTGCGACTATAGCTCCAGGGAAATTGGGGGGAGGTTCCTATGCCTTTTTCATGCCCTTGATTCAAGCGATGTTCAAAACAACCCACATTGCGATAGACGTCCGCGTGATTGATGTGGAAACCGGGCAGATTGTCCACGCAAATTCTGTCGAGGGATCATCAGCCGAGGCGGGAGCCGGGCTCAGCGGTTTTGCGCATAACTTCGGAGTTGCTCTCAGCGGCAACACGAAGTACCCGACAGAAAAGGCCGTGCGTAACTGTATCAAAAAAGCAGTCAACGTGGTAGCCGACAGCGTAAAGGATTATAACGCTGGCGCGTCCGCACCTGCGGTTAGCAAGAAAAGCACTGTTTCCGTTACTGCAGAAACGGGTAATCTGCGGGCAACGGCTTCCACGGAAGCGCGCAAGATTAAGACACTCAGCGAAGGTGATTCGCTGGAGATTCTTGAAGAGGGTGCCGGGTGGACAAAAGTCAAGACTTCTGACGGCAAAGAAGGTTGGGTGATCAACAAAATCATTGAGGCTAAATAGCAAAACGGTTTCCCAACCAATTCACCGAGATCAAAATGAAATATTTCCGCTTCTTCTGGCACCCTTATGCAGAAGAAGCGGATTTTTTTAACGGCTGATCCATAAAAATACTCTGCAAAATGGCGTAATTGAAAACAATCCGCAGCGGATTGAATCCCTATTCTTAAATTCGAAAGTTCCGACTATGAATTTAACCGATCTCGCCCAACATCTTTCCCAAAGTGGAGGCCATTCTCTAGATGAAGAAGGGCTGCTTCGCTTTATCCTGAGCGAGGAATTGCTCAAACCGCTGCATCAAAAGATCGTTTCCTTCTCTTCCTCCATCTCCCCGGAGGACGCACAAACAGTTGAGAGCGTCTATCAAACTTGTCTGCATGCCGGCTCTGTCGTTGGACGGCAAGTTCATTTGCTACGTCTATACCTTGACAAGGAATCCCATGAATTGGTCTATTGCGCAGTCTTGGACCAATTCAATACTCTCACCATTGGTCGCGGGCGGGATGTCGGACTTTTTCTCAACCATCACAGCGTTAGCCGCAATCATTGCCGCATTTCGCGCTCCAACGATTCTATTCTGGTAGAAGACCTCGGCGCGACTAACACGACTCTTGTTAATCAAAAAAAAATATCCACTCCTGTGCCATTGCATGCCAACGACCGAATCGACATTGGAGAAATTCAACTTCGCATTCATTTTGATATTCCCGCCAAGAAAACAGGCAGCGATGTCGTTCAGGAAAACCATCTTTTATCCAAGGCGAAATCACGCGATGCTCTTTCGTCCGCTTACCCGGAACAAAGAACAATATTCAATACGGTATTAGGGAACACGCCAAACAAGTATAGCCAGCGCCTGGCCGACCGGAAAAGAATCAACATTTTACTCGATGGGCAACCCATTACTATTGGTCGCTCAAAAGAACTATCCAACATTCAACTTGATGACAACATGGTATCACACCGGCATGCTCGGTTACGCAAAGAGACTAACGGGTACATTATCGAAGATTTAAATTCTACAAACGGCATTTATCTGAATGGAGAGCGCATTCACCGCGAAGCACCCATTCACAAAGGCGACCTGATTGTAATTGGCCCTTATCGTTTGCGCCACGAGGGTGATTTTCTCACCTCCACCCGAAAGGAGATTGGTGCCCAAGTAACCATTAACAATTTGGGTAAACGGGTCATCAGCCGCGAAGAAGGCAAACCTCTTTGGCTACTGAAGGATGTCAGCCTTTCCATCCACCCTGCCGAATTTGTGGGTTTAATGGGCGCTGCCGGCTGTGGGAAATCGACCTTTATGGATGCAATTAACGGACGTCGTCCTGCCACGAACGGTACGGTGCTTTATGACGGGCAAGACCTTTACCAAGCCTTTGAATCCGTTAAATCTGACATTGGATATGTCCCTCAACAAGTGATTTTGCATGAAGACCTCCCATTGATTGATGTCTTGAATTACTCCAGCCGTTTGCGGTTGCCCAGCGATATATCGCAAGATGAGATCGAAACAAATATTCGCATGGCGCTCGAAAAAGTTGGACTCCAAAATCGGGAAAAAACCCGCATCCG
>DNPO01000138.1 GCA_003501375.1 Candidatus Sumerlaeota bacterium
CTGAACGCTTCCTATTACATGTGGTGGGGGGGAGGGACGCTTCTGGCTCGGCACTTGATCCCCATGCTTCCCTTTATGGCAATCGCGTTCGCCTGGTTTCCGCGACGTCTTAGTTCGTTGCTGATAACCTTGGGTGTGCTTTCGGTTGTGCTTATGTTTCCCCAATCGGTGGTTGAACCGCACTATCTTCAGACTGCATACACAAACGAAGACCTTTACACTCCGTGGGAAACCGTTCAGCGTACTGGGCATGGTTTTTCGCCACCCTTTTTGACTCACTCGTTGCCCGCGTTTCTGCGAGGATGCGTTTCGATGAATCCTTTCAATCGTTCGATTTATGCCACGGATGGCAAAGGTTGGACGCTCCTGCCGTTGCTTGCGCTTGAAACGGTTTTTCTTGTGCTCCTTTGGCGATCTATTCGAAAAGGAAATGTAAAGGGGAAAGAGGAGAATACTCTTTGAAAAAAGCATTCGTCTTTTCCTTTATAGCCGTTTTTATAGTTGGGGCATGTTTGCGATTTCTTTTCCCATCTGACGTGCCGTTTGCTGCTGACGAGGCGTTTGCCCTCATGCTGGGGGGAGACTGGTTGGCATCGCCTCGCTTGGTGTTGCATGGAATGCCTTCCAGCGTTGGTTTGGCGAATCCTCCCGCATCGGTGTACCTGTTTGCTGCCGTGTTTAGTTTGTCTGGAGGGAATCCTGAATTGGGTTCACAAGTGGTGATGGGATGGAATGTGTTGGGCTTGGCGCTGGCGGCGGCATGGTTCTATGGTGTTGCCCGAAAGGTTGGCTCTTTTTGGGCGTGGTGGGGACTCGCCTTTTTGTGCCTCAACCCTTGGGCTGTACTTCTCTCACGCAAGATTTGGGCTCAAGACCTTTTGTTGTCGTTTGTTGTGGTGGCTGTGTGGGGAATAAGCGGGATATGGAACGGAAAACCCGAAGAATCAGGCAGATGGACTGGATGGCAATGGACAAGGATAGCGGTAGGTGTCGGATGCGCCTTGTTGGTTTCGCAGATACACATGTCGGGGGTATTCTGGCTGGCCGCGATGGTATTTGGGGGTGTTATTTTTTGGCCATGTCTTCAGCGGAAACAAATCGTTTTACTGCTACTGCTTTCGATCGGTCTTGCTCTGGTTTTGTATGCTCCTTGGTTCGTTTATTTCCTGCGGAACGATACATTCTCGGATGATATGCTTGGCCGTGTAAGTTTGTGGAAGCGACTGCATGATGCGGTGAGTATGCAGTGGGTATTATTGGGACAAGGGCGGTCGCTGAGATATTTCTTTGCGCCAGGCGAGGAGACAAATCAGTTTTTAACTTACATGGGAAAAATATGGGGGGCGGGGCAATACGTGTTGATTGGTGTTCTTGGGGGTGCTTTCTTTGCGGCGTTGATGCAAGGCATTCGTGCATTGAGAGGTCAGACGGCAAGGGATATACTGCCCGTGCTGTGTATTGCGCTTGTCCTTTTTCCACTCCTGATGGTGGTTGGCGGAATTCGCATTCATCTACACTATGCGGCTGTCTGCCTGTTTCCTGCGGCGGTGGTTTTGGCAAGTGGTTTTGGGGCGGTTGAACAATATTTTTCTACAAGTGAGTTCTGCTCAGAATCCAGTGCTAAGCGTCGAAAACTATCTAAATTGCCTTATTTTAAGGACAGTGTCTGTTTTCTTGTGCGAGCAATGGCTTGTTGCGTTCTATTGCTTCAACTGTGGTCCACTTTAGGTTTTCTGTTCTACATTCATACGGCAGGTGGAAGCAAAGGGGATCACGGCCCCTGTTTACGGGTTACTCGGGAAACTGTCTCTGAGATGCTTTCTCAAGGCAGGAAACAACTGTCGGATGATGCCCCCCTGGAATACCGCTATTTACTCGATTATGCCCAAGGGCTTCCTACTCGTCTTGATAAGCACCCGGCACCTTACTGAGACTCCAGAACTTTGTTCACTAGCCGATGCTGAAAAAAACGTTTAGCCCCTCCTGCGCCGCTGCCAGGCCTGCGAGGCGGCGGATCCCCTGGCTCTGCGTGAATTTCCCCGAAAACCAGACCAGAAAACCCAAGAAAAACCGCCAATAATGCGAAAAACGCGAGACAAAAGCAAACCGCCTCAGCAGTTTGCGAAGGTTGAACCCGCACGCACTTAGAATCGGGTTCAGTTTGTCCCCGAACGCGTCCCCCAGACGGTTCCGAACCAAACGGTTATCGAATTTCAAATACCCGATCACCGGCTTGATGGCCGAGCGCCGCTTCCACCATTTCCGCAACGCCGCCGGGAGATTTTTGCGGTGGCGCTTGACCACTTTCACTTGGCATGCACTCTTGTAGTCGTGTCCGCGATATCATAGGTCGCACACGGCCTGCAACAATTCCACGACAACGATCTGTATCTGTTTGTGTGATCGCCAGCGTCCGCCCGTCGTACGAAGCGTCCGAGAAACCGTTCAAGAGACCCACCTGGGCAACGGAAATGAAAACCATTGCCAAGACAAGTTCAAGGAGCAAATAACCTCTTGCTTTTCCTTGGCTCTTTGAACCTGGTTTTTGCATCGCGTTCATCTCTCGGAAGTGACATACAAGGAATTGGCTGGACGAACAAAACAAAACAAGTACAGTTGAACTAGAAAAATCCTCGCATGTCAAGCATATTCTGGAAACGGGGAAAAACTGTTGATACCCAAAGATTAGAATGGTTGGGGCATGGCGTGAAATTTAACGCAGTCATGGGAAAAATACCCATATACTTCAGTAAAAAACAAAATCAACCAAGCGTTTTTTTCTTTTGACAACAGATGCCTGTTTTTCACACAATCATCTTTGTCTGTTATCGGATGCACGCGGGTGTCTCGCGTGTCAAAGGTCGGCACACATGTAGCGTCTCTTGATTTCGCAACGTCCTCAACTCAGGAGTTTCTCGTGAAAAAAGTTACCGTTGGATGCGTGTACTTCACCGCCATCATGTTCTTGCTCTCGGCGTTTGCCAAGTGCGTGGACATTCACTCCTTTGCCATCCTGATTTCCTACTTTGGTATCATCCGGGAACCCGTCATTGTCCTGAGTCTCGCCGTGCTGATTGTTACAATGGAACTGACCTTGGGTTTGACCATGATTGTGAGCCGTGTTCTGCATCCATCGTGCCTGAAAGTAACCTTGGTCGTGTTGGCGGGGCTCAGTGGCATTCTGGTATACGGCTGCCTCTTTAAAAACCTTGAGGATTATGGCTGCTTTGGCTCCTTCGTGAACAAGAATACAAAGTTTTAGTTAAGATATAGTGGGTAAAAAATGCAATAGGTGACTGTTGGAGATTTAAATGAAAGGAGGTAAAAATCTCTGTATTTTTAGCATCAGGAATTCGATTCGTGAGGCAATAAGGTTCGTAAGTTCAAGTTAAATTTAAACAAACTGGAGAGATGATGATGTTAACGAGAAAACAACGTGGTTTTATTCGTAAAGGGTTGCTCTGCTTGTCTGGCACATTTCTTTTGATGGGAGTATTGTATGTATACTCTCGCGGATTCAAGTTCTAATCCCCCCGCCTGGGGGTGAAGTGTCCTGACAAAATACCTTGGCCGGTGTGAGAAAGCCAAGAACTTTTC
>DNPO01000281.1 GCA_003501375.1 Candidatus Sumerlaeota bacterium
CCGCCGCATAAGAGCAAGCCATCGGCGTGTTTCATGTTCCCCATTTTCCTGCTGGATTTGAACGATGATGAGGGGGGAATGCTTGTCGCTGCGCATACCAAGGAAGTAATGTCTCTGGGGGAGGAAGACGATGGTGGTTTTTGCGCTCCCGCGTGTTTGCAAAAGAACAAATTCGCCTCTAAACCGCTCTATCAGGAAATGCAGGATACCCTCACCGTAATGTTTGGGAAAAAGTGCTGGACCAAATTGGATGGGGCCTTACGTAACCGAGCATAACTGTTGTTGTGATTCTCTTTGCACAAAACAATAGCATATGCCTTATAGGTCTTATTGTTTGTGGGAAGAGGCCCGATCCCGCAGAAAAGAAAAAGGGCGGTCGCGAACAGCGACCACCCTGAGTCATCCGAAGACATCCGGAAAATTAGCCCTTTATTGAGCCCATCAAACAACCACTACAACTTACTGCTTCGTGCGATAGACGTCGCCACCAGAGGTGCTGCCGTTGGTGGAGTCATAAGTAAAGCCACCGGTCAACAGCGTGCTGTTGGGGTTGCTGAGGTAGGGCTGGTACGCGAAGTTGGAAGCCCAAGTCGTCACGGTGCCGCTGATACCAAACGGTCTGTCCAGTGCGATAAGGGGAGTCGTGCCAAGACCAGCCGTGTTGTAGGACGCGCCGGAACCCAACTGGCCGCCAGCGTTCTCATCACAATCGGGGCCAAAGGACCAGAGGATCCAGCCGCTGTTCGCCGCGTTGACATAACCGAAGGAAATGCCACGGGTGTCAGCAAACGGGTCGTTGGGGTAGGAGGTGATGTAGGAAACCGGGGTCGTCAGGGTCATGATGCCCATTGTCCCGGTCGCAGCGGTACCGGCCATAACAGCGAAGGACGAACGCCAGCCCGCGCCAGAGGACAACTTGTTTTTGTTGCTGGCAAGGGTGTAGTTGCAGTTGACGTTGGTACCAAGGACGCAACTGTTGGAGTCGACAGTCGCGGCAGTGCTCGCAAAGAAATTCGCGCAGGAAACCGGGAAATTGTTGTTGTCTACCATGTAGGACTCAATGGCAGTCGCCAACGAACGCATATCGGACTGAGCGCGAGAAACTTTCGAACGAACCTGTGCTTCCAGGAAGTTCGGTACCGCAATTGCTGCAAGGATGGCAATGATTGCAACCACAATCAATAGCTCAATAAGGGTAAAACCTTTAATCTTCTTCATACTTTCTTCCTCCCTTCGGGGTGCAAACTACTAGTCATCAAGTTTAGGGTGATGAACTCTCCCCATCTCAGGATGGGGAAATATGTCCTGTTATACTCGCAGATTGGGTGTTTCGTCAAGGGAAAAACAACCCTTTCTCTGTTTTGTTTGTGTTTAGGCATTTTACATTATTCTTCAATGCTTTCGTCATCCGCAGACAGAAGGTATTCGAAATCATCCCGTGTTAACGCGCGATTGAATGATTCTTCTTCCAGTAAATTCTTGGCTAATCCCCGCTTTTGTTCTTGTAAAGCCAGGATTCGTTCCTCCACGGTACCAGCGGTGACTAAACGATAAGCAACCACTGTTTTGTCCTGTCCGATGCGGTGCGTACGGTCAATCGCTTGCGCTTCCACCGCGGGGTTCCACCATGGGTCGTATAGGATGACATAAGATGCGGAGGTGAGGTTAAGGCCTGTGCCGCCCGCTTTTAACGAAATCAGGAAGACGCTCGGGGTTGGATCGGCTTCGAACTCGTCCACCAAATCTTTGCGGTTTCGTGTTTCGCCTGTCAGCATGCGCAACGGCACGCCTCTTTTCTGCAGCGCAGTTTTCAGACGTTCCAGCATCTGAACAAACTGGGAAAAAATAAGGGTCTTATGCCCGGATTCAAGTAATTCTGCCACAATCTCTAACAAAGTATCGGTTTTTCCTGAGCCGCATTTTTCCAAACCGATCAGGGAGGGATCGCAGCATATCTGGCGCAGTCGGGTGAGGGCTGCCAGCATTTGGAAACGGTCTTTGCCCGCCAGTTTTTTCTCGCGCATGGCAATCAGCAGTTCCCGCGTGCGCTTGACCTCGGCCAGATAGGCCTTGCGTTGGGCAGGTGCCATTTCGCAATCGCGGCGCTCTTCAATGCGCGGCGGGAGTTCTGGTGCCACCTCCGTTTTCAGCCGGCGGATCAACAATGGACGCAGTTTAGCACGCAGGGTGCGGTAGAGGCGCGTCGGGTCGTCCGATTTTGCCTGTTGTTCAAATTCGCGGCGGGATGGCAGGATACCGGGTGCGGCAAAGTCCAGGATCGACCACAGGTCGAGCAGGCGGTTTTCCACCGGCGTACCTGTCAGGGCGATGCGGTAGGACGCCTCTATTTTTTTCAGCGTCTGCGACGTGGCGGAGTCGGGGTTCTTGATGGCTTGTGCTTCGTCCACGCAAATCGACAACCACTTCGTTTTCTGGAGATGTTCGGCATCGCGGCGCGCCAGCGCGTAGTTCATGATAACAATGTCATATTGATCGGCATGTTTCAGGATTTCTCGCCGTCCCGCGCCGCTTTCCAGTGTCACCACGCGCAACATGGGCGCAAAGCGACGCGCTTCGCGCTGCCAGTTGTGTGCCACGCTGGCTGGGCAGATGACCAGTGAGGGCAATACCTCGTCTGATTGTGCCCGCAGTGCGGTCAGAGTAGCCAGAATTTGCAGGGTTTTACCCAACCCCATGTCGTCAGCCAGCACCGCCCCCCCAAACGATTGGCAGGCCCAGTAGACAAAATCCGCGCCTTGTTGCTGATAGGGACGTAAAAAATGCGCTGTTTCGGCATGCACCGGCGCGGTGGGGATTCCGCGAAAGGTTTCCAGCAAGGTTCTGGCACGGTCAGCCAGCCCCATAAAATTCGGGTTGACGGCGCCCAGTTCCATCAGGGCATCTTTTTTCATCCCCGCCAGTTGCATGGCGTGGACGCGTTGCTCGCCCTTTTGCAATATCAGCCCCATGTCCATCAATGCACCGGCGGAACGTTCATACTCTTCGAGGTCTTCGCGGCGGTACATCCGCCCGCCCGGTAGAGCGATCAGAGCGTCCTGTGAAGCGCTCAAGGCATTGCGCACCTCGTTCAGGTTCAACGCTTCCATTTCGCCTTCCATCTCCACCGAAACTTTCAACCAATCCATCCCGCTGGACTCAACGCGCACACGCAGCCCCGGTGGTTTTTGCAGCATCACCATGTTATAGAACGGTTTGTTGCCTAAAAATTGCGCTTGGGCGGGACGGCGGGACCAGGCGCTCAGGAAGCGTTCAAACGCTTTGCCATTTAGCGACCATGCCAGCATAGGCATTCCCGCCTCGGAGGTTTTTGCCGCTGCGGACGAGGGAATCAAATCTTTTAAAAACGCGTCTACCGGTTCCAAATCGTTGGCATTGGGGAACACGCACAGGGTGGCTGATGTATCATGCCCTTCTGCTATCTCGGATGATGGCTCGTCTGTCGTGACTGTCGGCGGTGTTGGAACCTCCGACTCTTTTTGCAACGCCAGATTCCAATGTCCCGTTGCGTTGCGATAAAAACGCTCCCCATTTTCTCCGTCAGCCCGCACTACCACGGTTAATTCTTTGCCGTCGGCCAGAACAAATTCCAACACGGGGGTCACCGAAATAATCCGTACCAGACCAGGGGCATCATTGCGTGTTTCGCGGGACAAGTGCAGCCGTTCCACCAACGCGACGCCCGCACCGCGTTGGCGCAATAACTCGATCGGCACTTCGGGCATGCGTTGAATGCGTCGCAGGAGGTCTACCGGCATGCCGCCCGTTTCCAGTCGAATCAACTTGTTTTTTCGGCGGACATACACGCGCGGGTCCAGCGCTTTGGCGGAAAGGGCGTCTCCATCGGCCAACCATTTCAATTCGGATGGCAACACGGGGGCGTCCTCATCCCTAAAGCGCACCGCCCACAACGTTTTCCCATCGGCTTCTGTTTGCAAGATCAATTTGGCGGCTTGTGGCTCAAACTCCACTCGTCCGCCATCTGTCCAGAATAACATTCCCCGCTCGCCCCATAAACTGGCCCATTCGAGCACGTTATGAACCGGCAGCGGAATAGCGTCTTCCCGCGCATGGCTACCGCTGTGGAGCGACACACCAGGTTGCTGCGTCAACCAGTCCACCAATTGGGTCTCGTTGGGTGAAACCTTGCGCCGATTGCTCTCGATATCCCGGGCGAGTTGAATGATGGCAGAAACTTTGCGAGGCGAACGTTCCAATTTTTGCGTGGTTAGCAGCAATTGCCACCCCAAAACTGAAATTCCGCCTTCTGCCTGGTAAGGCATCCAGATAACCTCAACCGTTGCCGGAGGAACATTATCGGTGTTTTGCGCAGGCTGCAACCACCGGAGCAGATGTTCGCGCATCTGTCGCTCTTCAAACGCGTGCATGAGCGCCTGCGCCTCGTCCGACGCCAAAAACTCCGTCAATCCCGGGTTTTCCGGGTTGAGCCGCATGGAATAATCTTTTTGCTTCAATTCTTCCAGCGTGGAGTTGAATTGGCCCAGCGTTTCCAACGGATTGCCCAAGCGATTCAGGCTGCTCAGGGCTGATTCTATCGGCCACCAGCCCCACTACCCCGTTTTCACCCGCAAGCGGGCCACGCGCAACAAAACAGCCAGGCGGCGTTGTTGATCTTTCTCGTCCAAATACTCCCGCCACCATGGGAATTCCGAAGAGGCACCTCTCCCCCCGGCGGAACCCAGCGGTTTGGGCAACTGGATATCGCCATCTTCCGGCTCGGGCTGAAACAGGTAGTCCAACTCATCAAAAATTCTATCGACAGGCAGCCCCTCACCATCCATCCAATCACGCGGTATCCAATCGGCGGGGTGATCCGCCAGCACACGCGATCCCTTGGAATAGCCCGCATACAGAAGTGTTAGTACGGCTGCATAGGCGTGTTTGCAATCACCGCCAATGGGGCAAGTGCAGTCCACATCCACAAATAACTCTTCTGTTTCGGGATCGACCTGCCGTTTTTTGCGCAGTTCGGTACCATCTTCACTCTTCAGAAAAAAAACAGCCTTATATGGCTGGGGTTGCCGCCCCTGTACCAGAGCAGTGATGCGCCCGACCCCATTGGGAGAAAATTTGAGCACTTTGTGGTTCAGCGCATAAGAGACGCCGCGCGTTACGCCTCCAAAATCCTGTAACATATCCAGATAATCTAACAATGGTCGCGCCCAGAATTTATCGAAATGCATGCCACTCTCCCGGCTTTTTGCGTCCAAGTGAGGTGTTCTGCGCAAAAAGCAACCTTCTATATTGGGAAGCAACCCCCCTCCAATGCAAGAAAAAACGTGCGGAATTTTGTTTTCAGTCCCGAATCCCTCTGATAACATGATGCGTTCCAGCGGTGGAATTGGAGTCGAGGAAGCCCAAAATTGGGCCTCCAGAACACCGGGGAACGTCAAAACAAGGCAAGACATCCACTGATTAATTTCGTCTATGCCGACCAAACAATGTTCCTGCTCGGATATAATCTGTGCGATTCGCAGATCGTTTTTGAAATTCTCTGTATTCATTGGTGGGTAAAGCAGTTTCAGGGGGAATGGAGGCCTATCGTGAAAGTCTTGGAAACGGAACGACTTATCCTGCGTTCCTGGCGAGTGGAAGACTTGGACGACTTTTATGAATATGCCAGCAATGAAAATGTAGGCCCTCATGCGGGATGGGAGCCTCACCCGAGCAAGGAAACTTCCCTGCAAATATTGAAATACTTTATGGAAAAGAATGAGGTCTGGGCCATTGTGCTGAAGGGAAATCATAAAGTGGTGGGGTCGATAGGCGCGCACTGCGATGAAAAACGAAGCGGCGTGAACGCAACGGACATTGGGTATGCGCTTGCGGAGAATTATTGGGGCAAAGGCCTGATGCCCGAGGCGCTGCAAGAAGTGATTCGGTTCCTGTTTGAAGAGAAGCATCTGGAAGTTATTTCCTGCTCTCATCACCCGGGAAATGATCGCTCAAAACGCGTGATTGAAAAGTGCGGATTTAAGTACGAAGGCACCATCCGATGTGCGAGTAAACGATTTGATGGGAAAATGATGGATGATGTTTGCTATTCCATCCTCCGAGAGGAATTTTGTTTTCAGTCCTCAATTCCTTTGATACCATGACGCGTTCCGGTGGTGGTATGTGAGCCGGAAAACCCAGAGAATTGAACCGCCAAGACGCCAAGAACGCAGAGAACTTCAAAACAAACAAACAAAACAGAACAGAACAGAACAAGACAAGACATCCACAGATTTCACAGATTACACAGATTAACTTCGTCTATGGCGATGAATAAAATTCCCCACCGGGAAAATCAAAGGAGGTGGAAACATAATGGACTGGAAACTTTTTGCACAGTTACTCGTTACACTCATCGTTGCACTCATCGTTACCCCATTGGGGTGGTGGGTTGTGCATTACTTTTCATCGCGTCGTGATCTGAGAAACGAACAACGAAAAATGGTCGTGGAGTATTTGCTTGGAGCCTACCACAAACTTGAAGAAAATATACATCCGTCATCTGACGGAGAGTCAAAGCAGAAACAACTTGAATCAGCAATTGCGGAGATTCAACTTTTGGGTTCTCAGTTGCAAATAAAAATGGCATTAGAGTTTGCGGCTTCAATGGCCAATACCGGTGAAGGTGATTTGCAGAAACTACTCTTCGATCTGCGCGCTTCATTGCGTTTTGAACTTCAACTGGAAGATGTAAATGCGAAAATATTATACTACCGCATCCACGCTCCCAATGAAACCACTCCGAACAAAACACTCAAGCCCTAACAATTGCAAAAGTCTTGATTGGGGACGTCCCGGAGGGACGGTTGA
>DNPO01000450.1 GCA_003501375.1 Candidatus Sumerlaeota bacterium
AGTATTTGCGTTAGAATTTATTACTACCAATACCCCCAGAGTTTATCATCACCCGATTTGCGCAATCGAGCCAAATCGTTTCGAATCCATTCTGGGTTTGTATTATCTCCAATCCAACAAATGGCGGGACTATCACAAAAAACTTTTCCGCGTAATTTTGGATTCAATAGTAAAAATGTCTCAATGGACATTTCGTGTATCTCGGCTATATGAATCATCGGTGGTTTGTCGATACACAATTCAATACCACCCCATTCCGAAAGTTCCAATCCATCATCCGTAAAGCGATAATAGTTAAAAATATCGGGTTTGATAATATGCGGGCGAGATTCCAAGGAATGCATGCGGCAAAGCAATCTTTTTCGTTCCGCATTCCATTCCATAGTAAGAGTGTCAGAATTACTATAACTATCATTGCGACTGACGTTTGCCGCTCCACCGCTCTCCATCACTTCGTAAACATGGCGTATGCGGTTTCCCTCATACAACAGCAACATACGATGTTCTTCTATGGTGCCACCCATTGCAAAATACACGGTATTTGACCAGTGTACTTCCAACAACAACCTTGGCATCAGCCAAGTAGCGCCTAATTCATGCATACCACCGCCACGAAACGCAGTTCCAATTTTCTGGAATGAACCAAGGTTTACCCAGTCAGGACTGTCAGACAAGTGGAAATAATAATTTGCAAATCCGGGATTTTCGCCTTCCTTCAATTCTTGCCTTGCCGTCCAAGTGAGCGACGTTACTTCATCGCATGGCTTATCAGGATTAACCAATGTTGTTGAAGTGTAAGGTATCTCTCGACTAATCAGTGAATCGCGATTTTTAGAAATCAAATGTTCTTCCAAACGTCTTTTCTGCTGAAGAATATCTTGTTGCCAGTAATTTTTGCATTCTTCGATTGTATCACCACGTACCAACAAAGTTTTTTCACGAACCTTGTCCTTGACATCAGGATTTTCTAATATTCCGCGCGACTGCAGAAACTCGACAATGTCCTTTTGTCCGGATGCCTTTGCCAGATGGAGAAGTGAGCGTCCATTTTTATCCAAGGTTTGGAGATTAGCCCCTGCATCCGCCAAGCGCCGAACTTCTTCTACATTTCCATCTACGACCGCCAAGGTTGTGTTTGTCCAGCCGCACAATCTTGTTGCTGTTTCCTTGGGAGTTGATTTGCACCAATCTTCTCGGACATCGCACTTCAAGACGGCCGGGGTTGTCGTCGGCCAGTCATAACTTTTCATCACAGCGCCTTCAAGAACAAGAGACGGATGTTCTTCCGCCTGCACCGGGGAAATAAAGAAAGAAATGATAAATAGCACTAAGGAAATAAAACGATTCATATCAGGAAAAATCCTTTCACAAACCACTGTTGTCAATAAAATTTTTATTTTTCCGCTGCATCAAGAACACCCCTGCCGCAACACCCACAGTCAGAAGCGCCTGCCACACTCCCCGCAACCAAGCCACGAGTCCGACAACCACCACGAACAAAAACAACAGTATCACACTCACCGCAACCCGTCCTGGTGAACGGGACGATTTCGAATCAGCAGGGGAAACAGCCTCTTTTTCCAAAGGATATTTTTCCCCCTCATCCCCTTGCACCGTCGCATCTAGTTCCCCCGCAAGCAACACCATTTTCTGAACGATTTCCTCATCGGGATTTTTTACCACAATCTGACCACCCCGAAAATCAAAAGGAATCGGATTTTCAGAAGAATGTCCGTTCCAAAGCGCCAATCCTTCGCTCGAATAAGTTAAACGGGAACCGTCTGAAAAATCGGCTGAGAAGGAATCGGTAATTTGTAGCGAGGGATCGGATTCTGCACGACGCACCCATTCTTCCAACGCGATATCCGGCCCATTTTCAGACCAGTTCCCTTTACGTGTGATATGCAAGTCGTACCCCATCCCGCAGCACCTTCCATCTTTGCAAACTAAATATGGAAAACCCCAACAAACGTATTATGCTATCGTTTCTCACAATGAATTGCAATTATGAATCGAATAGTTAAATAACGTACAAAGCAGAAGCGGACTTCTGGAAATGCGCGATGAACGTTGCATTTCCAGAAGTCCGCCTCTACATTCAGCCCAATAACACGCATCCCATTTTAACTCACATTTTTATCTTCCAGCAGTAGTACGTCCTGATTTATCTCCGACTTCAGATGCCCACCAGCCATTTCATTCAGGCTCTGAACAACTGAATACAGTTGTTGCGCAAGAGCAGAAAGTTCTTCTCCAGATGAAGCGGCTTCTTCCGCCTCGCTGGCAACCCGTGATGTGGCTTGGTCGATCTCGGCAATAACCGTATTGATCTGCGCAATCCCCGTTGACTGTTCTTCTGAGGCCTGACGCACTTCGCGCGACGCCTTTAAAATGCTATCCGTTACTTCCAGAATTGCATGTACTTCTCGGTCAGCGTCCTGCACAACACGCACCCCCATGTTGGCCTGCTCCACATTAGTTTCGAGCAGCAGCGCGGTGTCCTTGGCAGCCATTGATGCCTGACCAGCCAGATTGCGAACTTCTCCGGCTACCACGGCAAATCCCTTACCATGCTCCCCTGCACGTGCCGCTTCCACAGCCGCATTCAAAGCCAATAAGTTTGTTTGAAATGCTATTACTTCGATGGTCTTGATGATGCCAGAAACCTTTTGTGAGGATGCATTGAGGTCTTGCATCACCTGCACGGTGCGCGTGATCGCCTTGCCTGTTTTTTCCGCGCCCGTATGCACCTTTTCCGAAATAGAGGCGACAAGACTCGTTTTCTCCGCATTACTCGTCGCGTGCGCTGCAAGCTGCTTCAGGGATGCTACCGACATATCCACGTGGGAAGATTGCTCTTGCGAACTTTGCGCAAGTTCCTGGCTTGCATCAGAAATATTCGTCGAAGTTTGGGTCACCCGACGTGCAATCCGCCCGAGCGCTTCAAGCGCCTCAACCAGTGAACGCGTTATGGAACGCCCCAACAGCAAGATACCGACAGACAGCAAAATGATGCCAGCGCCAGTAATAGCCATCCCCATCCAGTCCGCTATTTGCCCTACATGTTCTTTCTGCTGCGTAGCGCTGTCCAGCAAGGAGTCCGCTGATTGGTTCAGATTTTTCCCAATCTCGTCCAATTGTTTACTCAGATCACGCTCTTTTAAGAGGCCAACGCTTTTTTGTTTGAGCAAAACTGCGCCACGCGTCAATCCAGGAGCCAGCCCTTTGGCGATCTCGATATATTCCGCATTCCCCATTTTTTGGGTAAAACCGTTAAACGCGGCAAGCGTTCCCCCAGCGTATTGCTTTTGAAACTGTTCAAATGCGACAATGGCGTCATTGTTTCCAGACGCCGAAGACTGCTGGTATGCCAGAGCCAAGCGCAAAAAAAGCAATTGCGCTTCGCCGCTGGCCATTTGTAAATTGGCCTCATTGGCACTCAGTCGCTCACCATCCATCATTAATTCATTGGAACGCACGCGAAGGGCTTGGACCACTTTGTCCAAGTCTTTTCCGGTCTTATCCACAATTCCACTGATCTCCGCCCCGATTTTTTCACTTTCCATGCGCAACGCAACCACTTCATGGAATGTTTTTTCGTACTGTTGCACGAGAGCGGTTAGGGACGTCACCGTGTCTTTATTTGCAGTCAATCCCCCAACCAACGCAAGGGTACCGGAGGTTGTTTTATCTAAACCAGCAACATACTTGGCGTCGTAAAATTGCATGTACGCCTTTTCCGCAATCCGTGCATCGCTGATCGTCGCATTGATATTGACAGATGCCTCGCGAAGGATGAACGTTTTCTCGGTGTAGTGAGCGGCTATCTTGTTGATAGCAAAAATGGTTACTGGAAGAAAAATCGCCAGAAAACCAATCCCCATCAACTTTTTCTGGATGGTCATTCTCATAAT